>JAAZJF010000372.1 GCA_012800475.1 Gammaproteobacteria bacterium | reverse complement strand
TGGTTATGCCAGGTGATAACGTTAAACTTGACGTTACCCTGATTGCGCCAATCGCTATGGAAGACGGTCTGCGTTTCGCAATTCGCGAAGGTGGTCGTACCGTAGGTGCTGGTGTAGTTGCAAAAATTATTGCATAAAGCTTGAACTTACTACGCTAGGTCGGTATCATTGTCGGCCTAGCAATGTTCTAGGCCAGTAGCTCAATTGGCAGAGCAACGGTCTCCAAAACCGTAGGTTGGGGGTTCGATTCCCTCCTGGCCTGCCAGCTTTATAATTAGCTGGCATTCCAATTTAGGATTCTAAGTAATGAATGCAAAAACTGAATCCAAGACAAGTCGTTTAGATTCTCTTAAGTGGTTGGTTGTTATTGCACTGGTGGCATTGGGTGTAGTTGGTAATCAATACTTTGCTTCTGAATCAATTCTATATCGTGTACTAGGTCTAGTCGCTCTCGCTGCTGTAGCGTTTTTCGTTGCTGTCCAGACTGCGAAGGGTCAGGCTTTTCTAACTTTAGCAAAAGAGTCACGTGCTGAAATTCGCAAAGTCGTTTGGCCTAACAGACAGGAAACTACACAGACAACATTAATTGTTGTTGTGGTTGTTTTAATAATGGCGCTCTTGCTTTGGGGACTCGATACGTTCCTTGGGTGGCTTGTCTCATTGATTGTAGGTTAGGGGTGCTCTGTGGCTAAGCGTTGGTATGTGGTGCACGCCTATTCAGGCTATGAAAAACAAGTAATGCGTCATTTGCTTGAGCGCATTAAGTTTGCTGAAATGGAAGACGAATTTGGTGATGTTCTCGTTCCAACTGAAGAAGTTGTAGAAATGAGAAATGGTCAGAAACGTAAAAGCGAACGTAAATTTTTCCCAGGTTACGTGCTTGTTCAAGTTGAAATGAGCGAAGCAGCGTGGCACTTAATTAAAGATACGCCCAGAGTTCTAGGCTTTATTGGTGGGACAGCAGCTAAGCCTGCACCTATCACTGAAAAAGAAGCTGATGCTATTCTGCGACGTGTTGAAGACAGTGGTGATAAACCACGTCCAAGAACATTGTTTGAGCCAGGCGAAACTGTCCGCGTAAGCGATGGTCCGTTTGCTGACTTTAATGGTGTTGTTGAAGAAGTAAACTATGAGAAGAGCCGCATTCAAGTTGCTGTTCTCATCTTTGGGCGATCAACACCTGTGGAACTTGAGTTCAGCCAGGTCGAGAAAGTTTAAGAATATTATGGATATCACCCTGCAGCTCTAAGCTGTGGGGTTTTTTTGTCAAAGGACTGTGAAATTAACGGGAAGCCGTAAGGCGTTATACCCATTCGGAGCGAATCATGGCTAAGAAGATTCAGGCTTACATTAAGCTGCAAGTTAAAGCAGGTCAGGCAAACCCTGCGCCACCAGTTGGTCCAGCATTGGGTCAACACGGTGTAAATATTATGGAGTTTTGTAAGGCGTTTAACGCAAAAACTCAAGGTATTGAGCCAGGTCTGCCAACACCAGTTATTATTACTGTGTACAGCGACCGTAGTTTCACCTTTGAAACTAAAAGTACGCCAGCTGCAGTATTGTTGAAAAAAGCTGCTGGTGTTTCTACTGGTTCAGCACGCCCTAATACTCAGAAAGTGGGTACAGTGACGCGTGAGCAGTTAGAAGAAATTGCGAAAATCAAAGAAGCTGATTTAACTGCTGCTGAACTTGAAGCTGCTATTCGTACCATCGCTGGCTCTGCGCGCAGCATGGGCTTGAACGTGGAGGGCGTGTAATGTCTAAGCTTTCAAAGCGTCAACAAGCTATCGCAGCTAAAGTACAGTCTGGTAAGCAGTATTCTTTTGAAGAAGCAGCTGGTTTGTTAACCGAGCTGTCTACTATCAAGTTTAAAGAGTCAGTTGATATTGCGATTAACCTTGGTGTTGATCCGCGTAAATCTGACCAAGTAGTACGTGGTGCTACTGTCATGCCT
>JAAZJF010000388.1 GCA_012800475.1 Gammaproteobacteria bacterium | reverse complement strand
TATAACGGTTGCGTTCGCGCTCGACTTCTTCCAGCTGTAAGAGCAATTCAGGGTAGTGGCTTTTGCGTGAGGACTGATCACTTAAGCCCAGCAGCCCCGCTAAGGTGTGTTCAGAGTGCTTCGCCATACACCACTTCCATATCACGTTGATTGGAGCTGCGTGGGTTGGTCAAAATACAGGGATCGCCCATGGCATGTTGAGATAAAAACGGAATATCTGAGCTGCTCACGCCATAGGTGGCTAAGCTGTCTTTAAAGCCAACAGCCTGTTTAAACACAATCAGATAATCAATTAAGCGTTGGCGCACTTGTGGTGGTGTCAGGCCGCGACAATCTAAGCCAAAGGTTTGCGCGATAATGGTAAAGCGTTCGGGTGCGGCATCAAAATTAAAGGCCACGACGTGCTCAATTAAAGTGGCGTTGCACTGCCCGTGGGGTAAATCTAAATAGCCGCCTAAGCTGTGTGACATGGCATGCACTGCGCCTAAGATGGCATTGGAAAAGGCTAAACCGGCTTGCATGCTGCCCAGCATAATTTTTTCGCGCAGAGCGATATCGCTGGGGTTGGCGATCATTTCAATTAAATTACCGCTGATTAAGCGCATGGCTTCCAGCGCGTGGGTGTCGGTCAGCGGGCCGCTGCCAATCGAGACAAAGGCTTCGATGGCATGCACCAAGGCATCAATGCCGGTGCAGGCGGCGAGAAACGGATCCATAGTCAGGGTGGTTTCGGGATCAATCAAAGATACATCCGGCACCACAGCTTTGCTGACAATGGAGAATTTCATGCGCTGCTGTTGATTGGAAATAATCACAAACTGCGATACATCCGCTGAGGTGCCCGCCGTGGTGGGAATTAAAATCAAGGGCGGGCTGGGCACGCGGATGGTGTCCACGCCTTCAAAGTCTAAAATACTGCGTCCGTGCGCGGCGACAATGCCGATGCCTTTAGCGCAATCCATCGGGCTGCCACCGCCCACCGCAACAATGGCGTTGCAGTTGTGCAGTTTATAAACTTCAGCACCGTGCATCACTTCTTCCACCCGTGGATTGGGCGACACTTGGGTAAAGAGGTGATAGCCAATGCCCTGCTCTTGCAAGCTGGCTTCAATATCCGCCACCCAGCCTGCCGCTTGCACGCCAGGGTCGGAGACGATCAGCACTTTATTGGCACCAAAGGCGCTGACAAAATGGCCGACACGGTGGCGGCAACCTGCGCCAAAGACAATTTCCGGGGAGACAAATTTACGCAAATCACTGATTGATCGGGTCATCACTACTCTTCTTATTATTATGGCTACAACACAGCGCTCAAGACGGGCTGTGACACAGCTTTAAGTTCGGATGCCAAAGCTTGAACTTAAATATTGATCGTGGCGTTGCGCCCTATCCCTGTGCAACGAGCTTATCTGGCAACGAGCCTCGCGTTGATACGCTGCGAGTGTACGCCCATAGCCTGCATTCGCACACTAGCTAAGAGTCTAATCTGTGCGCTGCAGCGGTGTCGAGTGGGTTAGGAAAGGTGTGTTGAGCGCTGCTCAAATACGCGCTGATAAAAGCCCAGTTCCAACTCTAAAATCTCTGCCAAGTGCTGCGCCTGACGAAAACCATGGCCCTCATCGGGGTACAAGTGATAATCCACCGGCACGCCTTGTTCGCGTAGCGCAGCGACCATCACTTGGGTTTGCTCAGGCACCACCACCACATCACGCCCGCCCTGAAAAAAGATCACTGGGGTGTGCATCTGTGCCACTAATTCCAGTGGCGCACGCGCCTGTAACTCGGCGTCGCTGCTGCCCAATAACCAATCCAAATAATCGGCTTCAAACTTATGCGTAACTTGGCGCAGCGCTTGCGGATCACTGACGCCATATAAGCTGGCGGCAGCGGCAAAATCATCACTGGCAGCAATGGCTAATAAGGCACTG
>JAAZJF010000397.1 GCA_012800475.1 Gammaproteobacteria bacterium | reverse complement strand
TCATGGCTTTCAATATGTTGCTGGGCGAGTTGTGGTTCATCTAAACGTTGCGCGCTGTGATTGCAGACAAAATATCCAGATCGCTCTTTGGCGCGCAATAAGCCTCGGCTCTCTAGTAAGTAATAGGCTTGAAAAACCGTCGAAGGACTGACGCCATAGGTGCGACTGGCTTGGCGGATCGACGGTGCTTTCTCACCATGAGCGAGTACGCCGCTGTGAATCAGTTGAGTGATTTCTGCTGCCAGTTTTTCATAGCGCTTCATAAAGCGAGTTCCATACTTGCAAGTATTGTGCGCTTAGCGCACTAAGGGTGCAGTGAAATTACTCGAGCTGCTGCTGGAAATGTTAGCCTGGCTGGTGCTGGCAACGGTAAAGGTGAGTGGCGTTAATCCACCGGCAGCTGTATCGAGTTGGCTGACGGTGACGGCTACTGTAGCAATTTCACCTGCGCTTAAGTGCACTTTGTTGGGTGCGCTGAGAGATAAACTGTCCGAGCCTTGCATGCTGATTTGATACTCCTGAGAGGTTTGGGTTTTATTTATAATTTTTAGCAGATACATGTTTTCAATCTGCCCAGCATTGTTTTCACGAAACATCAGGCGGTCTTTACTGACATCTAAAGAGACTAAAGATCGGCTATCTAAACCCCAATACAAACCGCCCAACATCAGTATTAAAGTCGCCGCATAGCCAAGTAAGCGAGGGCGTAGCCACTGAGTTGATTGGCCTGCTAAGGCGCGCTCAGAGGTGTAGCTAATGAGATTAGGCGCATAACCCATGTGTTGCATCACATCATTGCAGACATCGACACACGCACCGCAGCTGATACATGCCAGTTGTAAACCATCGCGGATATCAATTCCCGTTGGGCATACCTGCACGCATAGTGTGCAGTCGATGCAATCGCCTAGATTCAAAGCTTTGGGGTCGTGTGATTTTTTCCGTGCCCCGCGGTTTTCACCCCGCTGCGCGTCATAACTGACTAATAAAGTACTGTCATCGAACATCACACTTTGAAAACGTGAGTAAGGACACATATGTAAACAGACTTGCTCACGTAGCCAGCCCGCGTTGATGTAGGTCGCGCTGGTGAGAAAGGCCAGCCAAAACAAGCTTAATCCGCCCGCGCTGAAGCTGAGGAGATCAAGGCTTAATTCGCGAATGGGGGTGAAATAGCCAACGAATGTTAAGGCGGTAACGGCGCTGACGATCAACCAAAGGCTGTGCTTGGCTGTTCGGCGGAGAATCTTTTGCCATGACCAAGGCGCGGCATCCAGTTTAATCCGCTGATGGCGTTCACCTTCTGTAAGGTGCTCAATGCGTAAAAATATCCAAGTCCAAACACTTTGTGGGCAGCTGTAACCGCACCAAATACGACCGGCTAACACGGTAAGAAAAAACAATCCAAACGCACAAATAATCAACAAAGCGGATAACAAGATTAAATCTTGCGGCCAAAACGTAGCACCGAAAATATAAAACCGACCGCCGGCTAAATCCCATAGCACGGCTTGGCGACCATCCCAGTCCAGCCATGCCGTGAGAAAAAACAGCGCTAAGAGAGCAGCGGTGCTGTACAGCCGGATATTTCTAAACAGGCCTTGATAGCTGCGCGTAACAATGCTTTTGCCAAAAGATGAGGGTGCTTCTGCAGTTACTTTAGGGTCGATTTGTTGTACTGGAATACGTTGACTCATGTTGAGTCCTCTGGCGATGAAGAGCAGACCTGTATCATCCAGCTAACCACTAATGAGTAACAGCAGCAGATTTTTAAATAAACACCGGATCAGATTGAATTGTTCAGTGCTTTTGTCGGTTGGTTGGCCTTGATGCTTGGTTTGTGATCAAGAAGCGCAGATAATGAGCGCCCTTGGTTGGAGCAGGTTTTGTCCAGATCAATTGTTTATGTCAATCAAAGTGGGTGATTAGGTGCTTAAGCGCGGTGTATTGTTAGCGATGGTGATGAGTCTGGCTGCCTGCGGTGGGGTTGATCCGGACTCGCCGTTGGGAAAACGTAAAGCAATTTTTAAAGAAATGCTTAATGTCAGCGAAGATTTAGGCGGCATGCTGCGTGGGCGTTTGGCCTACGATGAGCAGGCTTTTATTGAAAAATCGGCGCACTTAGATGCTTTAGCTAAGAAGCCTTGGCAGCATTTCCCAGCTATTCAAGAAGATGAAAGAAACTCGGCGCGTGACGAAGTCTGGCAGGAGCAAGAGCGCTTCCAAGAGTTGGCGCGGGCTTTAGAGCAGACAACGGCTCATCTTGTTTTGAGTACCACCGAGCCGCCACTGAATAAAAGTGTATTAGCGGTGCGCGTGCAAGCGGTTGAGGATGCGTGCGAGTCGTGTCATACAGAGTTTAGAGCCTACTAAAAAGGTGGTGAGCGCTGATACATTGATGTGCAGCGCTCACCGTTGCAGTGCCGATTTAGTGCAGTGCGCGGAAGGATTCCATTAGCGCCGGTATACCTTGAAACATCCCGACACCGGCCATGACCGTGCACAGCACGATAAAGACGATGGATGGAATAATCCAGCGGTCCGTACGGGTCATTTTCTGGCCGCGCTCTTTGTCACCAATAATGCCGATATTGTCGAGTAATACTGTGAGTGACCAACCAAATACGGGGTTCACCAGTGCCGAGGAGAAAATCACAATCGCTGCCGACTGTGCTGTTTTGCCTTCACGGGTCATTTGCATGCCCGCTTCTAATAACGGCAAGTACACACCCACAATTAGCGCGACACTGAGTACCGGTGGCCAAATCGCCAAGTCCATTGGGTAGCCCCACACCGCAGCTACCACGCAGAGTAAACCGGTTAAAACCGCACCGGCTGGAATCGGGCGCTTGGCAATGGCGGCAGGCACAATATAAGTCCCCCAAGATGAGGCGATATTCGCACCACCTAAAGCGGTACCCACCACTTGACGTGCAGCAGCCACACACATGGTGTCATCAATATTCATGACGACTTTTTTAGCGTTTTTAGGATAGTTTAAATATTGAAAAGCGCGGTGGCCTAAAAAGTCCGGTGACCACATCGCAATCGCCAGCACGGCAAAGGGCGCAGCGGCAATAAAGTGGTGCATTTGTGGCAAGCCCAGCTTCCAGCCAGTCTCTTCGCCCCACCAGTACGCTGGATTCATATGCGGTAAGCCCGGTTCAGTCGTGAACTCAAAGGGCGCACCCAGCGCAAAAGCGATAATGGCAGCGAGGATGGCGCCCAGTGGAATCGCCAGCCAGCGTTTACCTAAATGCTCTAAATAGGCGTACATGATAATAGTGGCTAAAATCACTACAAAGGCAATATAACCGGCGTCAAAACCTTCAGCCCAGGCATAGAGGTATTTGATTTGCGAGGTCATACCAATAAAGCCTAAAAACAGCAATAACCCGCCACACACCCCATCACTGGTGAGCCTGCCCAGTAAGCTCCCTCCTTTAAAAACCCCTAAGGTAAAGCCCAGTACGCCAATCATAATCCCCAGTGCCATTGGGTGGCCGCCTGAGGCAACAATAATGGGTACTAATGGAATTAAGGGACCATGCGTACCGGCTAAGTTAGCTGTGGGGATTAAAAGCCCAGAAAAAAGCACCACAAACAACAATGCAGCAATCAGCATTTCATAGCGGGCGTTTTCAATTACAAAAGATGAAGGTAAGCCTAAGGGTTCAGCAAACGCAGCCACGATCGCGGCCACCATAACAATTTTACCGATGGTCGCGGCCATGGCCGGTACCCAGTCTTCAATTTCAAAACGGTAGTCACGGAAGGGTAAATTGATCCCCCAGCGCCGTGGCGACATAATACTCAATTCATGCTCAAGGTATTCTTGACGTGATGCAAACTCGCTTTGCGGGCGGTGCAAGGCGCGGTAACTTTGAGAATCATCATTTGCCATTTTTATTGCTCTTTTAATATATGCTCCAACAAAAGACAGGCGTCCCAGGTCACTGTGCAGTAACACGGGAATCGATCTGTCTTGGCGAATGTTTCTTATTGTTATGAGGTGCGTATACACGCCGATGATTGAGCTGCGGTGAGCTTGAGCTCAATTAAATCGAGTGATTTTCGGCAAAAATACCGCGCGCTGCAATACGCCTTTTGTCGGGTACTCTTCTTGTGTTGGTAGCTTTGCCGTTGTGTTGCCGCAGTGTGTGGATTTAGAAACCATCAATTGCGTGCTGCTGTAAGTGATGTGCCAGCGCTTGCACCGCTGCGTGTTGGAAAAATGCCAAGGCCTGTTGCGCTGCGCGGGCGCTTAAATAACGTTGCTGCTGCCAATCTTCTTTCGTTAAGGCCGCCAGTGTGTGCC
>JAAZJF010000282.1 GCA_012800475.1 Gammaproteobacteria bacterium | reverse complement strand
GAAGGCCGCGACACCATGCTCAAGACGGTTGAGCGTATGGCCAGCCAAATCTTTATTCCGCTGACTGTAGGCGGCGGTGTGCGCACGGTGAATGATATCCGTAACCTGCTTAATGCGGGTGCTGATAAAGTGTCCATCAACTCAGCTGCTGTATTTACCCCTGAGTTTGTCCGCGAAGCGGCTGAGCATTTTGGTTCGCAGTCCATTATTGTCGCTATTGATGCCAAGCAAGTCTCTGCTGTCGGTGAGCCACCACGTTGGGAGATCTTTACCCACGGTGGTCGCAAACCAACCGGTATTGATGCGGTGGAGTGGGCGAAAAAGATGGAAAGCTACGGTGCCGGTGAAATTTTGTTGACCAGCATGGATCAAGACGGGATGAAAAACGGTTTTGATTTGGGTGTGACACGCGCTGTGAGTGAAGCGGTGAATATCCCTGTGATTGCTTCAGGTGGCGTAGGTAATTTACAGCACTTGGCTGAAGGTATTCTTGAAGGTAAAGCCGACGCGGTATTGGCGGCAAGTATTTTTCACTTTGGCGAATACACTATTCAAGAAGCTAAAGAGTATATGGCCAGCCAAGGTATCGTGGTGCGTTAACACAGAGTGTAATCTGCTGTGGATATACAAAAACGGCATCTGGCGTGTAGCGCAGATGCCGTTTTTTATGGCTGTAAGAGCGGTTGATTATTGCTCTTGCGCAACCTTTAACACATTCATACCCTTCAATAAGTTCATGGCTTGATTGACTTGGTAATCTTCATCTTGCAAGCGCAGAGCCTTATCTTTCTTGGCTGAACTGCGTTTTTCAGCGCCGCCATTACCATTGCCTAAATGCCCAGCCAAGTCGGCTTCTTTCAGACCTAAAGTAGTTTCTTCTTGGCTGATTTTTGCGCGCTCAACACTGATGTCAGGCGCAATGCCTTGTGCTTGGATGGAGCGTCCTTTAGGGGTGTAGTACAGCGCCGTGGTCAGCTTCAGTGCGCGATCATTATTCAGCGGTAAGACGGTTTGCACCGAGCCTTTACCAAAGCTATCAGTTCCCATAATCACCGCCCGCTTGTGGTCTTGCAAAGCTCCAGCAACAATTTCTGAAGCAGAAGCGCTGCCGCCATTAATCAAAACAATCAAAGGGACTTCAAGGTTGCTGTCTGTGGGTGTTGCTGAAAAGCGCAGTTCAGCATTGGGCAGACGGCCCTTGGTGTAGACGATTAAGCCAGAATCAATAAATTGATCTGTGACTTCAACCGCAGCTTGTAAAACACCGCCTGGGTTATTGCGCAAATCTAAGATCAGTCCTTGCAGGGCTTGGCCTTTATTCTCTTTCTTCAGACTGCTGATGGCTTTGCCTACTTCGCTGCCGGTGTTGACTTGGAATTGACTGACGCGAATAAAGCCGTAGCCTTCTTCTAGCAGCTGGCTTTTGACGCTGAAACTTTTAATCACTGCACGTTTGAGGGTGACATCAAAAGGTTTGCGACCATCACGCACAATAGTTAGACGAATGCTGGTACCGGGTTTGCCGCGCATTTTTTCCACGGCTTCCATCAATGACAAACCTTTGGTGGGCTGGTCATCAATTTTGATAATCAAGTCTTGTGCTTCGAGTTTGGCTGCGGCGGCTGGAGTGTCGTCAATGGGCGCAATCACTTGTAATACGCCATCGTCTAAGCCGACTTCAATACCCAATCCACCGAATTCACCGCTGGTGCTTTCTTGTAGCTGACGAAAGTCCTCAGGGTCTAAGTAGCTGGAGTGCGGGTCTAAATTGCTGAGCATGCCTTTAATGGCATTTTCAAATAAGGTTTTGTCATCAATGGGTTCAACATAGGCCGTTTTAATGCGTTCTAGCACCTCGGCAAAGGTGCGTAAATCATTGAGGGGTAGCGTTTCACTGGCAGCACTCTCTGCAGTATTGGGTACCGCAAATGCTGGGGTATTGATCAAGCCCAAGATCAGCAATGTACTAAGTACAGCTGAGGCTACATAGGTACGAGTAAAGGGCATGTGATAACTCCTAGTGAATGTTTGCATTCCAATTTAGCCTTGTGTACGACACCATCGCGTTGGATCAGCGGGTTGACCTTTTTGACGTATCGCAAAATACAATGCAGCTTGGTCGCGGCCCCCAGTGTTACCGACTGTGGAGATCGCTTGGCCTGCGCTGACTGTATCGCCCGGTTTGCTGAGTAAGCTTTGATTGTGGCCGTAGAGGCTCAAATAACCATCACCGTGATCCACAATAACTAATAAGCCGGCACCGCGTAACCAATCGGCAAATACTACACGACCTGCATGAATTGCGCGCACTTGTGTACCCGTGGGTGAGCTGATTAACACGCCATCCCATTTAGAGCGATTATCGCCACGAGCACTACCAAAATCAGCAATAATCCGACCATTGACCGGCCAAGGCAGCTTGCCGCGTACTTTGGCAAAGGAGCCACCTTTATGGGTGACAGCAGTAGAGACGATCGTATTTTTGCCTGTGGTTTTGCTGGAGCTGCCTGCCAGCTCGCGCTCTGATTGCTGGCGTTGGGCGGCTAACTGCTGTTGGCGTCTGCGTTCAGCTTCTTGGGCTTCTCGCGCTTGGCGCGCCAAGGTGGCTTCAATGGTGCTCAGGACTTTATTGAGTGCGACTTGGTCAGCTTGACGTGATTGCAGTGACTTATTTTCTTTACGCTGCTGCTGCGCCAGAGTGTTTACTTTTTGCTGGCGCTGCTGGCGTAGAGTTTGCAGGGAGGCTTGTTTGCTGACTAGATTTTTTTTTTGCTCTGCAAGCAGATTTTGTTGTTCTGTGATTTGCGCTGAGACATTAGTCAGCTGGCGCAATGTTTCGTTAAAGGTGTTGATCTGTTCTTGGCGAGCCTGACCCATATATTGATAGTAGGTCAGGCTGCGTGAGAATTTTTCTGGATCTTGCTGGTTGAGCAGAAGCCGCAATGGCTCATGTTGACCGGCTTGATAGGCGGCGCGTGCTTGAATGGCAATCAGTTTATGTTGTTCAGTGCGCGCGCTTTGGAGTTTTTTTTTCTGTTGATCGAGCATCTTTAACTCGTCTTCAGTTTTTTTCTCTTGTTGCTGCAGCTCGTTGACTTGTTTTTCTAAGTCGCCGATTTCAGATTCGGTTTTTTTCAGTGCGCGTTCGGCGCTGGATTTTTCTGCAGCAATTTTATCTAATTGCTTTTTCAGCTCAGCAATGTCTTTTGCGGCTTGAGCAATTTGCTGTTTAGTTTGCACGCGCTGGTCGTTAGCGGCGGCAACAGTGAATGCACAACTGAGTAGGATAAATAAAAATGTGCGCAGCATGACGAAGATTAACCTGAGAGATACAAAGTATTGATTATGCCTAAAAATAGCGCAGCGAACAGCATCGATAATGCAACTGAGTGTCTGGCGTGGATGCATGCACTACATCCACGCCAGACGCAGTGGCCTACTTCAGCTCGATAATGCTGCGGCCAGTCATTTCCGGCGGTATCGGCAGACCCATTAACGTTAGCATGGTCGGAGCAACATCAGCTAACACGCCATCATCACGCATCTTGGCGGCACGCTGACCGACATAAATAAATGGTACAGGCTCACAGGTATGTGCGGTGTGCGCTTGGCCGGTGCACTCATCTTCCATCTGCTCAACGTTACCGTGGTCTGCGGTGATCAAAGCCTCACCACCGACGGTGTCCAGCGCGGTTACAATGCGGTCGAGGCAATGGTCTAAGCACTCAACCGCAGCAACGGCTGCTGAAAAGACACCCGTGTGACCGACCATATCGCCATTGGCGTAGTTCACCACGATCACGTCGTAGCGTTGCTGCTCAATGGCTTCAACAATACGATCAGTGACTTGCGGCGCACTCATCTGTGGCTGTAAATCATAGGTCGCCACATTGGGTGATGGAATTAAAATACGCTCTTCGCCGACAAAAGGTTGCTCGCGTCCGCCAGAGAAAAAGAAGGTCACGTGCGCATACTTTTCAGTCTCAGCAATACGCAGTTGGGTTTTACCTTGGTTGGCTAAGTATTCACCCAGCACATTGACCAGCGCAGTGGGTGCAAAAGCGCTGGGCGCAGGTAAATCAGCGGCGTACTGGGTGAGCATGACAAATTGGCTCAACTGCGGTAAACGCTCACGCGTAAAGCCGCTAAAATCTTCATCTAAAAAAACATGGCTCAGTTCACGTGCGCGGTCGGCACGGAAGTTCATAAAAATGACGCTATCGCCATCTTCCATGGGTACAGGCTCGCCAATAGTGGTGGCTTTGACAAACTCATCGGACTCGTCACGCGCATAGGATTCAGCCAAGGCTTGGGTTGCACTTGGGGCTGTATAAATGCCTTGACCATCGGCTAATAATTTCCAGGTTTGCTCAACGCGATCCCAGCGGTTATCACGGTCCATTGCAAAATAACGGCCAATGACGCTGGCAATACGACCCTTGCCGAGCTTGGCGCAGGCCGCTTCAATGGCTTCAATCGAGGGTTGTGCGCTGCGTGGTGGGGTATCGCGACCATCTAAAAACGCATGTAGATAAATTTTCTCGGCACCGCGTTGGGCGGCCAATTCAATCATCGCAATTAGATGATCTTGGTGACTGTGCACGCCACCTTGCGATAACAAGCCAAGAATATGTACGGCTTTGCCTTTTGCAACCGCTTGATCCACAGCCGTGGTCAGCGCTGGGTTGGTGAAAAAATCACCATCCTGAATTGATTTGGTAATGCGTGTGAAATCTTGATACACCACGCGTCCTGCGCCTAAGTTCATATGGCCCACTTCAGAGTTACCCATTTGCCCATCTGGCAAACCGACATCCATACCACTGCCAGAAATTAAACTGTGTGTGTATTGCTCGCGTAGTCTGTCGTATACAGGGGTGTTGGCGCTGTAAATGGCATTGTAGTCAGGGCTATCGCTATGACCAAAACCATCGAGAATAACGAGAACCAAAGGTTTAGGCGTGGCATGCATAAGATTAAACTCACAAGTAAATAACAAAATATAGGCTAAGTTTAGCTGGATGTGTTCGGCGCGTCATTGTTAGTGGTTCAGAGAATGCGCAGGTCTGTGTATACTTTGCTGATTATAACGCTTTGAGTGCTAACTATGATTGCTGATACGCTTGCTAAGTTTCTTGAATTTATTGCCGCGCACTATGTGCTCAGTGGCACATTTATTATTTTGGTTGTGTTGCTGATTATGCAGCAGTCACGCAATTCAGGGCGTAATTTAAGCTCGCGCGAGCTGACTGCGATGGTCAATCGCGATGAAGCATTTATTCTGGATATTCGTCCGAAAAAAGACTTTATCGCGGGTCACATCGTCGGCTCAGTCAATATCAGTAATGATCAACTGAAAACGCGTATGAATGAGCTAGAGAAACATAAAGATAAAACGATCATTGTCGTCTGTGCTTCGGGTGTCAACGCTGGAAGCGCGTGTGTTGAACTTAAAAAAGCAGGCTTTAACGTTGCGCGTTTATCCGGTGGTATTACCGGCTGGCGCAGTGAAAACCTGCCAGTGGTGAAATAAAATGGCTCAAGTAATTATTTATTCTAGCGATTGGTGTCCTTTCTGTACTCGTGCAAAAACCTTGCTGAGTAATAAAGGCGTGAAATTCGAAGAGATTCGCGTGGATGGCAAGCCTGATGTACGGGCAAAAATGGCAGAAAAAGCCAAGCGCACCTCTGTGCCACAAATCTGGATTGATGAGTTGCATGTGGGCGGCTGCGATGAGCTGTTTGATTTAGAGCGTGGCGGTAAGCTGGACGCCTTGCTTGCGCAGTAACAGCGCTGGAAAAGCAGCGGTCGTTGTTGTACAAGACGCTTAAACAGGCTGCGATATAGATTCAATACTTATTAAAATTAAGGGACACACATACATGAGCGAACACAACAATAACGCTGCTGCAGCACAAGAGCCGGCATCACAGTTTTCTTTACAACGCATTTATGTCAAAGATTTATCTTTTGAAGCACCGAAAAGCCCTGAGATTTTCCGTGATGAGTGGAATCCAAATATTGAATTGGACCTCAATACACGTCAGCGCGCTTTAGATGGTGATTTTTATGAAGTGGTCTTAACCATCACTGTGACAGTAAAAACAGCTGAAGAAGTGGCCTTTATTGCTGAAGTTCAGCAAGCCGGTATCTTCTTGGTGCAAGGTTTAGACGACGGTTCTAAAGGTCACGCTTTGGGTGCATTCTGCCCAAGTATCTTGTTCCCTTATGCACGTGAAACGCTCGATAGCTTAGTCGTGCGCGGCTCTTTCCCAGCTCTGATGTTGGCGCCTGTCAACTTTGATGCTCTGTATGCACAAGAGCTGCAGCGCATGCAGACCGGTTCTGAAGTTCAAGCTTAAGTTTTTATCTGCTGATTTAACTTGCGTGGTATCAGTGACTGTCAGGTCCTGAATACTGCGCAAGTACGCCATGGCAACCTGGGGGGAGTTCATGAGTAAAGTGAGTGTGTTGATTGTTGATGATGCTTTATTTATTCGCGATTTATTGAAGAAAAGTTTACGCACTTACTTCCCTGGTATTCAGATAGAAGAAGCCGTTAATGGCCTGAAAGCCAAACAGATTTTGACCACACAAAGTTTTGATTTAATTTTGTGTGATTGGGAAATGCCCGAAATGAGCGGCTTAGAGTTGCTTGAGTGGTTTCGTCAGCAGCCGCAGTTTCAAACGGTGCCATTTATTATGGTCACCAGTCGGGGCGATAAAGAAAATGTTGTTCAAGCAATTCAAGCCGGTGTGACTGATTATGTGGGTAAGCCTTTTACTCAAGAGCAGCTCACCAGCAAAGTCACCAAAGCACTGACGCGCAGCGGACGTTTAGCCGCGCTGGCCGCTTCAGCACCGGT
>JAAZJF010000281.1 GCA_012800475.1 Gammaproteobacteria bacterium | reverse complement strand
TCGCTACAACCGTCACAACTGCAACAACACCCACATAAGTCCGTGAGCGAGCAGCACCAGCCCTGTGACCTGTAGGCGCAGGGCCAGGTAGTAGCTCGGCTGGCTCAGTCTAGATGTATCAAAATAATTTTTAGCATGGCAATAAAAAACGCGCAGCTTAACCACTCTGCGCGTTTTTTACTGGATTAACCGCTTAGGACATCATCTTCAGCAGTTTACTATCCTCTGTGTATAACACCCATTACTAACGTCCAGCACGCCGTGCAGCATCAGGACCAAAGTTATTGGGCGTTAGGCCACCTTTATTTACCGTATAGCCTTTGGCTTGTTCATTGATCAGGTTAAATGCCAAGTAGTCACCTGAGAATAAATCATGATACAAGCCTACACCCGAATGCCAGCCCTCCAGTTCAGGCAGGTGTATATAGTTGACTAAAGATGTGCGCCATAACTCGCCATTGCCATCATAGTTATCGCCCATAATGGCAAACCAGCTGTCCTCATCAATATAGATATCGCGTGTTGCATATAAATGACGGAAACCTGGTTTGAGTTCACCGCGAATCACCCAAACCCGATGCAACTCATAGCGCATCACCTCGGGCTTAATGTGGCCTGAAGTTAAAATATCATCGTACTTGAGCTTATTAGAATGGATCTTGTAGTTATTGTAAGGCACATAGATTTCTTTCTTACCCACAATTTTCCAATCATAGCGATGACCACTGTTGCTGTAGATTCGCGTCTCATCCACAGTCATTGATCCCCCCGTCCCAGGATAAGCCATATCATAGCCATAGCCTGGTGACAGTCGCACGCGACGCGTACCTGGATCATAACGCCAGCTTAATAAAGGTGACTTACTGTAATCCCACGCATTGACCCCCGTCAGAACTTCGCCACTATCACGCTGGGGTATTAAGGTTTGATTCATATAGTAGGATGAGTGCTCTGTGGTACTGGTGTGCTTCACTTTGCCAGGCTCATTACCCGGAGCCAGCGCTTGGGTGAAAACGCGCCCCCAGTTAATTTTTCCGTTCTTCAACACATGCGCGTTATCTGAGGTGAACTCTTCTGTCCACGCATACAAAGCACCTAAGGTGGTGTTCATACGCATTTCATCGGCATTTTTAGCCAGTGGAAAAAACACACCACCCGGACGGCCTTCAAGACCTTCACCATCGCTCAATAGCTTAGCGCTTTTAGCATTTTCTAAAGTGGCTTCACAGACACTTTGCGCGTAACTAAAATCACGGTGTGAAGGATAGATCGGCATTTTGAACGTATCAGGATACTTCTCGAACAGTTTTTTTTGACCTGCTGATAAGCGTTCAGCATATTGCTGCATATTCTCGGCTGTAATCACAAATAAAGGTTCTTCGTGGGCGTACGGATCCTGCGGATGATGGCCTGTACCTTTAAAATCAATGCCATCTGGTACACCCGTCCACTTACCACTGAACTCTGGAATTGTACCGTCTGCATTACCGGCTTTTTCAGCCCCAAAACAGGTTAGATCCTGCCCCAGTCGCGCAATTTCATCCTCAGTATTAGCCGCTGCATGAGCGACACTTGCGACACCAAAAATCCCCATAGCTACCGCCAGGCAGAGCCCGGAAAAACGTTGCTTATGCATTGTATTGTCCTGTTGCGAAGTGTGAGTATCTGCCCGCGCCCCACCCTTGGGGTCAGGCGCAGACAGCAGTACTGAATACAGTGGCGGGATTAACCCCAGTAGGCTTGGCCACCGTCGAGAGGAATAGTCGCCCCGGTCAAATAACGTGCGTTATCACTGACCAAGAAGGCTACAGTTCGACCAATATCATCTTCACACTCGCCCACTCGGCGCAGCGGGATACTGTTAAAAAACGCTTCGGCTTCAGTTGGGTTGCTGTCAATCCAGCCTTTTAAGCCTGGTGATAAAGCGTGCGGAGCAATCACGTTAACGCGAATACCATCCACACCCCACTCACATGCAGCACCACGGCTAATGGAGCGTATCGCTTCTTTGGTGGCACCATACAAACTGTAGCCGCTGGCATCCCAACGCACGGCGGCAGACGACGCTAAGTTGATGATAGCGCCATCCCCTTTAAGATGCGGATAAGCAGCACGCATCATACGCAAAGTGGCTAAAGGGCCTGAATCAATCCCCTGCATAAACACTTCATCACTGACATCCAGCAAGCGCCCCAAGGGAACCACATGAGCGTTATTGACCAGAATCTGCAAGCCACCAAAGTGACTCACCACTTCAGCAACGCAACGGTCAATATCCTCTTGACTCATCACATCGCAGGTCACCGCCATTGCGGTACCACCACGACGGCGAATCTCTGCACAGGTTTCTTCTAGTGTCGCCAGCGTGCGTCCCGCAACGGCAACTTTGGCGCCTTCAGCGGCCAGCGCATACGCAATGCCCTGCCCCACACCTTGTCCACCACCGGTAATTAATGCCACTTTGTCTTTAAGCATAGTCATCAACATTCTCTCTTATTGTTATTTAGTTCGCTTAAGTACGACCGCATACAGCAAGGTCACTGCGGTCTGTTATCTATGGATTATTTAGCCGGCCAACCCAGTTGACTGCGTGTTTGCGCCTCATCATAAACTTTGACCATACGCGCTACTTTGCCGTTCTCATCAGGACTGAGAAAATAAGCAAAGTGTGATTTAGCTATCTTCCCGGTTGGCGCAACCGGACCTTCAGGACCCGTGTGCTTAATGATACTGGTGCCAAACAAGCCGATCGTGCCTTTGTCGTTGTGCGTCACTTCTTCTAGCTCGTAATCGGTGCCATCGCGAAATACCGCGTAGTACACCTCAGCAATTTTAGTGGCGTAACCTTCAATGGTATGGACATCAGCGTAGGTGCCAGACTGACACTCAAACACCGCATTGGGCGCTACATACTGCTTGCACTGATCCCAGCCTTTAGCTGACTCGCACTTGTGAAAAAATTGAGTCGCGTTTTCTAACCACTGCTTCATGTTATCCATCGTTAACCTCAGTCTTTTTTGTTGTATTAGGCCAACACCTCAAGCAAATCAGGCGTCAGCGCTATGTCATACACCACCCAGCAGTGAGAAAAAACTCTTTGCTGCGCTGTGCATGAACCAACAACTTAGAACTTAAGATTCGATACTTCCTCGTCTATCAAGACGATGATTTAATGTCCCCCTCAGGTGCTTCCTGACCTTTAAAAAAGCAATTTTTGCCATCAAAAACCCTGCTAAAAATCTCAGCGAATAGCCACTTCGACCGCTATAAACCACGTCCATACGGACGACACATAGCGTTTAAAACAGCAATCATTCGCGTCATCTCTAGGCTTGAAATAGCCCCAATACCACGACACGACCTAGCTAATAAAAACCTCATATTGACTATAGACTTTAGTCGTAGATGATTTTTGCTCATTGCTCTGTTGAGCCAAAGGGCAATGCAACATAGCCAGCCAGAGTGGCGTACGGATGGATTGAACACCTGAATGA
>JAAZJF010000280.1 GCA_012800475.1 Gammaproteobacteria bacterium | reverse complement strand
TTTTATTTGTATTTTGAGGATTATACTGCATGTCGAAAGAAGACAGCTTCGAAATGGAAGGCACTGTCGTCGACACCCTGCCTAACACCATGTTCCGTGTGGAGTTAGAAAATGGGCACGTCGTTACCGCGCATATCTCCGGTAAAATGCGTAAAAACTACATCCGCATTTTAACGGGCGATAAAGTTCGTGTTGAAATCACACCTTATGATCTCAGCAAAGGTCGCATCACTTATCGCGCCCGCTGATTCGTAACACGCTGCGTTCCAGACTGCAAAATACGGTGCAAGCTTGATGCTTGCGCCGTTTTTTTGCTGCCTTATACTTTACTACTCACCACAGCAGCCCGCCCCACACCGACGCGTGAGTGCAGGCTACTTGTACGGCCGACTTAAGCAACACGGCTCAGCGCTGCGCACTCAGCCGTATCCATTGCATTAGAACTTCATATCAACCCGCGTCCACCAAGTGCGACCGGACTCATTGATGCGCTCATCTGCCGACAAACCAAAGGCACCGTTACCGGCCAAGTTAAGGTGCTCGCTATAAGCTTTATCAAACAGGTTGTCGATACCGACACTGACGGTCCAGTTTTGACTCAGGCGATAAGCGCTATTAAGCGAGAACACGCCAAAACCTGAACTGGCATCAAAGTCTTTACTGACCACATTACCGCGCCCTTCATCCACACGATTTTGTGCTGCTACTACGCGCCACAGCGCTGAAGAACTGAAGTCGCCCTGCTCATAATTTAAGCTAAAGCGCGCTTCCAAAGGTGGAATTTGCGGCATCGCACGGCCATCTGAGCTGTTTTTGCCATAGGCATACGCCAAGCTCATATCACCTTTAATATTGGGCGAGAATTGATAACCCGCACCAAACTCACCCCCCATCACTCGCGCGTCGATATTCGAAGAGGCTTTAGCACTCATCATGCCGTAATCAAACATAATATAGTCACGCACTTGCCCGACATAGGCTGACGCCCAAGCCTCAACGGGACCTGCACTGTACTGAATCCCCAAATCCACCTGAGTGGTTTTTTCTGGATTAATATCTGCAAATGCCTGTGCGCCGCCTGAGAACAGCTCCCAATAATCTGGGAAGCGCTGGCTGTGACCTAAACCAATATAGGTTGTGGCTGGAATGGCTTGCATGTCACGCTCATAACGCACAAAACCGCTCGGCAATGTTGTACTGCGTTTCTCGGTATCTGCCTTATTACGAAAATCTTGCGACTCAACACGATCTAAGCGCACTCCACTAATCAAGCGCTCAGCATCTGCCACAGTCCAATTCAATTCACCAAACACACCGTACTGATGAAAATCGGCATCTTTATTCCAAGCCATATGTTTATAACTAGAGTTAAACCCACGACTCATACGCTTACGGTGTTCATTTTTTTGTGCGTCAACACCGGCAATCAGCTCTAAAGCGTCCCACTGCCAAGTGCTGCTGATACGTGTACCAAGCGTGCGGCGATCCACATTACTCGACATCGGCATTCCCATCATGGCGCTGGGCTTAAAGGCGCGTAAACGGAAGTTATCCATCACATGATCAGCGTAATTGTAATACACCTGCGCCTCTAAGGCTTTCCAAGTATCGGTCAAATTGGTTTGCTTAAAGCGCAAGTTCAAGCTCTCGCGCTCAAACTGCGTGCCATCCATATTGCGCCCCGCATAGCGTGACTCACCATCGCCTTTACCGACAGTAAGCTCCAGCAAGGTATCGTCCGTTGGCGTCCAGCCGACAATCACATCACTGTTCCATTTACTCCAACGTGACGGCACCCGATCGCCGTTACCGTCATTATAATCATGGGCTTTAGAACCATTGGCGATGATACGTACATAGCCGTCACGACTGCCCACCACACCATCAATACTACGATCAAAACGGCGATTGGAGCCCACTAGCACACTGCTGTTTAAGCGAAAATCAGGCTCTGTAAAGTTTTCTGGCTCACGCTCAAATAAAATTGTTGCGGCCGATGCACCTGGACCCCAGAGCACAGATTGCGGACCTTTAATCACAGTCAGCTGATCGTAAGTTTCAGGGCTGATATAGGAACTGGGCGAATCCATCCGACTT
>JAAZJF010000279.1 GCA_012800475.1 Gammaproteobacteria bacterium | reverse complement strand
GACAAAGCATTCCTAAGCAACAAATCGAGCATGCCGCCTATCTTACTGTTGGTATGCACACTATCCTGCCCGCATAACTTATAACTCATTGATATCTATAGCTTTAAATTAAAAACCCTGCAGAAAATAAGCAACTCTAAGTTTGCAATCGAGCATATAAACGCATATCAGCCCTAATAGGCTGTTCAGGCAAACAGTTTCAAGATTGCTTAGCTCTGCGCCAACGCCGCCGCCTCTTCCACATTCACCGCCACCATGCGTGAGCAGCCGGGTTCTTGCATGGTGACGCCCAGCAGTTGATCGGCCATTTCCATGGCGACTTTATTGTGGGTGATGTAGATAAATTGCACGCTCTGCGACATTTCTTTCACGAGGCGCGCATAGCGTTCAACGTTGGCGTCATCCAGTGGTGCGTCGACTTCGTCGAGCATGCAAAAAGGTGCGGGGTTGAGTTGGAAGATGGCAAAGACCAGCGCCAGTGCAGTTAGGGCTTTTTCGCCGCCGGAGAGTAAATGAATGGTGCTGTTTTTCTTACCCGGTGGCCGCGCCATAATAGCCACGCCGGTGCTGAGTAAATCATCGCCGGTCATATCTAAGCTGGCATGGCCGCCGCCGAAGACTTTCGGGAACAGTTCTTGTAAGCCGATATTGATCTGATCAAAAGTTTCTTTAAAACGATTACGGGTTTCGCGGTCGATCTTGCGGATTACATTTTCTAGGGTGTCCAGTGCTTCAACGAGATCATCGTTTTGCGCATCCAAGTAGTTTTTGCGCTCAGATTGCTGGCGATACTCTTCAATCGCGGCGAGGTTAATGGCTCCTAAACGCTCAATGCGGGTCGCTACAGTCTGCAGTTGTTGCTCCCAATCACTGGCTTGCGCCGTCGCAGGCAAGTGCGCTAACAGCTGATGTACATCGGCTTCAAGGGCTTGCAGCTGCTGCTGGAGCGTATCTTTTTGCACGGTGAGAGTTTGCCCAGCCAAGCGTTGGCGTTCGAGTTGCTCACGTACATTCTGCGCCCGTTGCTCGGCTTGACTGCGTTGCTTCTCGGTCTCGCGCATCTGTGTATCGGCATCTTCTAAGGCAAGGCGCGCGGCACGTAATTCATCATCAATCGCCAAGCGGCTGTGCAATAAATCATCCAGCTGTGCGCGCAGCTCAGCAATGGGTGATTGGCCTTCGCCAAGGTTTAATTTGAGCTGCTCGCGGCGCTGGTTGGCCTGAGCAAAGTGCTGTTCTAAGCGCTCTAAGGCTTGCTCGGTTGAGCGCTGCTGGGTGGTTAAGGTACCGATACGCAGCGCCAGTTGATGCTGTGCGTTTTTATCCTGTTGCGCGTGCTGACGCAGCTGCTCAAACTGGCTGCGTAACTGCCCTTGCTCGGCGTGCAGGGCTTGCTGTTGCTGCTCGGCCATGGCTGTGGCATTCAGTGCATCTTCTAATAAGAGCTGTGCTGCACCGATTTCTTCAGCTTCGATCTGTTGTTGCTCAGTGACTTCTGCCAATTCAGCCGTGAGTGCGCTGCGACGCAATTGCAGCTGTTCAATGCGTGCAATCTTGGCGGATAACTGGCTTTTTAATTCACTTAATACCCGATGTGCATTGTGCTCATCACGGCGTAACTGCTCGCTCTGCGCTTGCACGGATTGGCGGGTGTGATGCAGTACTTGCAGCTGTGCGTCGAGCTGGTGCAACTGCTCTTCCAGCTCAGCAACCTGGATGTATAAAGTATCCAATTCCTGTGCGCGCGCCAAAACACCACTGTTCTGCTCATCGCCGCGCTGCACGGTCAAAAAATGCCCTGCCAACCAATACCCATCTTGGCTGACCACACTTTCGCCACTGTTTAACTGCGGGCGCAACTGCAGCGCTTCGTCGAGCGTTGCCACGGCATACACGTGCGCCAGCCAAGGGGAGACATCCAGCGTGCTCGACAGCACTTGGCTCAGTAAGCTGTTCTTCACCGGCGCAACGGCGCTGCTCTCACTGACTAAACGCAAGTGCCCAGTAGTTAAACGACTGACATCCAAGTCCTCCCAGCTCTGCACCTGCACCGCTTGCAAATCAGCAGCCAGCACGGTTTCCACCGCCAGCTCCCAGCCGGCTGCGACTTTTAAACCATCCAATAAGCGCGGTTGCTGCTGTAATTGCTGGTGTTCCAGCCACTCTTGTACACCTTGGTCAGGATTGAGCGCCGCCTGCTGCAAGGCTTCTAAGGCCGAAATACGCCCTTGAGTGCGTTGCAGCTGGCCTTGCACCTGTTGCTGCTGTTGGGTTTTCTCGCGCAGCTGCGCTTGGGTGTCGTGCAACTGCGCAACTTGTACCTGTTGCGTGGCGGCCAGTTCATCCAAATAAACTTGCGCTTCATCCACTTGCTCGCGCAACGCATCCAGACTCTGCGCCTGTGGATCATCCTGCGCACTGTGCTGTTCAGCCTGCAAGCGTTGTTGGCGGGTGATTAAACGCTGACTGCTGGCGGCTAACTGATCAATACGCGCGCGCTGCACGCCTGCTTCACTGCGAGGTTGGGCACTGTGCTCAGTTGCGGTATTCCAGCGTTCTTGCCAATCGTGCAGGGCTTCTTCTGCGTGTAAAAAAGCAGCGGCCGAGCATTCTGCATTGAGTTCAGCTTCGGCTTGCTGCTCGGTCAGCTCCAATAATTCAGCGCTGAGCTGGGCCAGCACCTCACGGTCACTGGCCAAATGGCTTTCGGCCTCAAGGCGCACCCGCTCAGCCTCGCGGATCTCGTCTTGCAGTTGAGCGAAGCGTTGCTGGGCATGCTGAATACTTTGTTCATGGCGCGCAATATCTGCACCTATGGCATAAAAGCGACCTTGCACACGGTTGAACCCTTCTGATAAATCATGATGCCCATCGCGTAGCAACTCAATTTTAGCATCGGCTTGGCGCTGCTCAGCGATACAGGCTTGCAGCGCGGTGTCCAGCTCAGCGATGACCTGATTCTGCTCAGTGGCTTGGCCATCCAAGAGCTGCCAGCGCAAGGCCAGTAATTGGGTTTTAAGTTGGTGTTCTTGGGCTTTGTAGTCTTGATACTGCTGCGCGGCTTGGGCTTGGCGCTGCAATCGTTCAATCTGGCGACCCAACTCGTCACGCAAATCAGACAAACGCTCAAGGTTCTCTTGGGTGCGGCGAATACGACTTTCAGTTTCGCGGCGGCGCTCTTTATATTTAGAAATGCCGGCCGCTTCTTCAATAAAGATACGCAGATCATCGGGGCGCGCTTCCACTAAGCGCGAAATCATACCTTGTTCAATAATGGCGTAACTGCGCGGCCCCAGTCCGGTGCCCAAGAAAATATCAGTGATATCGCGGCGGCGGCACTTCACGCCATTTAAAAAATAGGTGCTTTGCGCTTCGCGGGTAACGCGGCGGCGGATGGAGATTTCAGCGTAACTGGCATATTCACCTTGCAAAGTGCCGTCGCTGTTATCAAACACCAACTCAATACTGGCTTGGGACACAGGCTTGCGACTGGTCGAACCATTAAAAATCACATCAGTCATCGACTCGCCGCGCAGGTTTTTCGCCGAGCTTTCACCCAGCACCCAACGCACCGCATCAATAATATTGGATTTACCACAACCATTGGGTCCAACCACAGCGGTCATATTGCTGGGAAAGCTGACGGTAGTGGGGTCGACAAAGGATTTAAAACCCGCTAAACGAATGCACTTTAAACGCATAAATTAGTGCTCTCTGGGTAAGGCACGCAAGGCCAGCTGACAGTTTTTCTGTGCGTAGGCATACGGCAATTGGCGAATTTTATCGGTATGGCGGGCCTGCACTGCGACCAACAATTGATCAAAGATACGGGTGAACTGCCCCATTTCAGTACTGCGCTGTGTAAAGGCAGCATAGTAAGTGCGGCTCACAGCCGGCATCACATTGGCTAAGGCTTGTTGCAGATAGGGATTATTTACAATGGGCGCGGCCACTTCGACAATGGCAAAACTGTG
>JAAZJF010000278.1 GCA_012800475.1 Gammaproteobacteria bacterium | reverse complement strand
GTTATAACTTGATTTTTGCCGCAGGTTTTTCGACTAAAACTGAAGTATCGGATGTATCTGGACGTGGTGTGAGCATGGACGTGGTGAAAACCAAGATCGCCCAGCTCAATGGTACTGTGAATGTATACTCCACACCAGGTCAAGGCTCGCAGGTGGTGATTAAAGTCCCATTAACCTTGGCGATTATGCCAACTTTGATGGTGATGCTGGCCGATCAAGCTTTTGCTTTTCCTTTGGTTAACGTCAATGAGATTTTTCATTTGGATTTGTCGCACACCAATATTGTCGATGGTCAGGAAGTGATTATCGTGCGCGATAAGGCCTTGCCGTTGTTTTATTTAAAACATTGGTTGTTACCTAAAATACCGCACGATAATCAAACTCAAGGCCATGTAGTGATTTTGACCGTGGGCAATGAGCGTATTGGTTGTGTAGTGGATCAGTTGATTGGTCAAGAAGAAGTGGTGATTAAACCTTTAGGTAAAATGCTACACGGCACACCCGGTATGTCGGGTGCGACCATTACTGGCGATGGGCGTGTGGCCTTGATTCTTGATATTCCCGGTTTGCTTAAAAATTATGGGCAGCGCTATTAATCATCGTGGATGTTTAAGCGTGCATTTGGAGTCAGTATGACTGTTAAGGTTTTAGTGGTTGATGATTCAGGTTTTTTTAGGCGCAGATTGACGGAAATACTGTCCTCTGATGGTCAAATTCAGGTGGTCGGTACAGCGTCAAATGGTCAAGAAGCTATTGAACAAACACTCGCCTTACGCCCTGATGTGATTACCATGGACTATGAAATGCCGGTGATGGATGGCATTACTGCGGTAAAGCATATTATGCAGCGCAGTCCGACACCGGTGTTGATGTTTTCCTCTCTGACCCAAGAAGGCGCGCGCGTTACGCTGGATGCTTTAGATGCAGGTGCGTTGGATTACTTACCGAAAAACTTTGAAGATATTTCACGTAATCCACAAAAAGTGCGGCAGTTACTCTGCGATAAAGTGCATATTTTGGCGAAAAGTAATCGACGGGCTTTAGCGCGCCCCAGTATGCTCGCTGGCGCAACAGCGGCAACTCGCGCGACTGCGCCTCTTAGCACAGCAGCATCGCCTGCACGGGTGCGTCAAGCTGTGCCAACGCCAACGCCAACGCCAACGCCAACACCTGCAGCGTCGAGTCTGACAACTGCCGCTCGCAGTGCCGCGACACCCAGCCAGCGCCCCGTTGTAGCCAGCACGACAGATGCCGTATTGGCATCCACTGTCAGCCCGCCGCGTAAAGCCTATCGGTTGGTGGCTATTGGCACCTCGACCGGTGGGCCTGTGGCGTTACAAAAAATATTGACTCAACTACCGGCTGATTTCCCAACGCCGATCGTGATGATTCAGCATATGCCGGCGACCTTTACCAACGCCTTTGCTGAGCGTTTAAATAAACTGTGTAACATTGAGGTCAAAGAAGCTCAAGAAGGCGATATGTTGCGCGCAGGCTTAGCTTTGCTGGCGCCTGGCGGTAAACAAATGATGATTGATGCGCGCGGATTTGTACGCATCCTGCCCGGCGATGAACGCCTCAATTATAAGCCCAGTGTGGATGTGACATTCGGCTCTGCCGCGCAAGTGTTCAACGATAAAGTCTTGGCCATGGTTTTAACTGGCATGGGCTCAGATGGACGTGAAGGTGCGCGTATGCTTAAGCAAGCAGGCAGCCAAGTCTGGGCGCAAGATGAAGCCAGTTGCGTGATTTACGGCATGCCTATGGCTGTGGTGAAAGCAGGTTTAGCCGATAGTGTGTATAGCTTGGATCATATCAGTGGTTTCTTGATTGAGGCCTGCCGCTGATGATGGATGTGTTGAGCCTGATCGGCTTAGTGATGGCGTTTGTGGCCATCATTGGTGGCAATTACCTCGAAGGTGGCCAGATCGCAGGCTTGATGAATGGCCCTGCTGCATTAATTGTTTTTGGTGGTACTTTTGGTGCGGCGTTATTGCAAACACCAGTGAGCCATTTTAAGCGTGCTACGCAGATTTTAAGTTGGGTTGTTTTTCCGCCTTACGCCAACTTAGCGCATGCCATTAATAATGTGATTGGCTGGAGTATGACCGCGCGCAAAGACGGTTTGCTGGGCCTTGAGGCCGTGGCCGAAGCGGAGCTGGATCCTTTTGCGCAGAAAGGTTTGCAGTTGTTGGTGGATGGCGTTGAAACGGAAGATATTCGCAGTATTTTAGAAGTTGATTTATACACTCAAGAAGAGCGTGATTTAAATGCGGCGAAGTTTTTTGAGTGCATGGGTGGTTATGCGCCCACCATCGGCATTATTGGTGCAGTGATGGGTTTGATTCATGTGATGGGTAACTTGGCGGATCCTTCGCAGTTAGGTAGCGGGATTGCAGTGGCGTTTGTGGCAACGATTTATGGAATTGGCTCGGCTAACTTATTATTTTTACCGGTGGCCAGTAAGCTGAAAACCATGGTGATTCGTCAATCACGTTACCGAGAAATGTTGCTTGAAGGTATTTTGTCCATTGCCGATGGTGAGAACCCGCGCTCCATTGAGTTAAAACTGCAAGGGTTTATGGAGTAAACATGGCCCGCCGCCGCAGACAAGAAGACCCCATCAATCACGATCGTTGGTTGGTGTCTTATGCTGATTTTATTACGCTATTATTTGCTTTTTTTGTGGTGATGTATTCAATTTCATCACTCAACGAAGACAAGTACAAAGTGTTAACTGAGTCCATTGAAGGGGTGTTTCAGCAGCAAGATCGCTCCATTAAGCCCATCCCAATCGGCGATGAGCGTCTTAAAGGTCAGGGCAGTGAAGGCGATGCTGAGATAGCTGAGTCAGGCCAGCCCCCCGATCCGCTCACTTCTATTGCCGAGCAAATTCAGGAGCAGTTTGCGGGGTTGTTGGGCGAGGGTCAGCTTCAGGTGCGCGGCAATGAAATGTGGTTGGAGTTGGAGCTCAACTCCAGTTTGTTGTTTCCCAGCGGCGATGCCATTCCGGATCATGATGCTTTTGATATTGTTGAGAAAATATCCAATATCTTAGAGCCCTTTGATAACCCGATTCAGGTGGAAGGTTTTACCGATAACTTACCGATTCGTACGGCCTTGTATCCAACCAACTGGGAATTGTCAGCGGCCCGTGCTGCCAGTGTGGTGAGAATGTTGGCCATGGGTGGGGTCGAGCCGCAGCGTTTGGCTGCCGTCGGTTATGGCGAGTTTCAACCCATTGCTGATAACGCTGACCGAGAAGGGCGCGCCCGCAATCGACGCGTGGTGCTGGTGATCTCGCGTGATGTCGACAGCCGCCGTCAATCAACAACGCCAGCTCAGTAGTAGCGCTACAGCTAGAGCTGGCATGTAGATTGCTTGTTATAGTTATTTATAATCCAACAAACACAGACTACGCCAAGCAATTGGCGCGGTATAACAGCAGTCACAGACAGTGTGAGCAACCTTGGGGTGTGTGATGAGAATCTGGGCGGTGGCCAACCAAAAAGGTGGCGTTGGCAAAACCACAACAACATTAGCGCTGGCAGGGCTGTTAGCCGATGCCGGCCGACGTGTGCTTGTGGTGGATTTAGACCCGCACGGCTCGATCACCAGTTACTTTGGTTATGATCCGGATAACATGGAGCACAGTTGCTATGACTTATTTCAACATGGCGGCGTGATTCCAGCTTATTTACCGCAACAGTTATTGCGTGATACCAGTCATGAAAACCTGAAACTCTTGCCAGCCAGTACAGCGTTAGCCGTGTTAGAGCGCCAGTCACCGAGCAAAGGTGGGTTGGGTTTAGTGATACGTCGTACTTTGGCCGTGCTGGAAGATGATTTTGACTTTGTATTAATTGACAGTCCGCCCTTGCTGGGTGTGTTGATGGTCAATGCTTTGGCCGCCAGCGAGCATTTATTGATTCCGGTGCAGACTGAGTTTTTGGCGCTGAAAGGCTTGGAGCGCATGGTTAATACTTTAAAAATGATTAACCGTTCGCGCAAACAAGCCTTGCCCTACAGTATTGTGCCCACCTTGTTTGACCGACGCACGCAAGCTTCGATGGTGGCGCTGCGGATGCTCAAGCGCCAGTACCCTGAAAACTTATGGCAAGCTTATATTCCTGTGGATACGCGCTTGCGTGATGCCAGCCGAGCCGGGCTGGTGCCGTCGCGTTTTGATAAAAGCAGCCGTGCAGTTGTAGCCTATCGAGCCCTGCTGAAACATGTGTTGAGTGTGTATTTACAGGCTAAACAGGCCCGTGCTGATGCTGATGCGCAAAAGCCACTGCAGTCGGCCCAAGTGATTGCGTTGAAAACACAGAGTGGCAGCTAAAAAGTGCGTGATGTCGTGTTGGTGCAATGTATGTTTATGTGGATGAGTGTATGAGTAAATCAACCCAACAAGCAGCTTTACAAGGTTATTTAGATGCGTTGCTTAACGACGATGAGCCTGCACTGACGCCCGCATTTGAGCCTGAGCCGCAGCGTGCACCTGAGCGCCAACCTGCCTTAGCGGGGACTGCCGTTAAGCATTTAGTATTGCTGGACAAACCTAAGCTGACCTTCACACTGCCGGCAGTCGCTGAGCCTGAGCCCTTAATTAGTGAAGAGACCATCAGTCGCTTACCGGTATCCACCCTGCGTAGTGCGGAGTCTGAGGCTCAAGCAGCGCTTGAACAGGCCAGTGAAGTTGTGGCAGCTGAAGTTTTAGGGCAAGTGGATTGGTCTCAAGAGGCATTTGAGTGCTTATTGTTTGATGTGGCGGGGCTGACCCTCGCTGTGCCGTTGGCGGCGTTGGGTAGCATCTATGCCTTTAAGAATGCTGACTTAACCCCTTTGTTTGGTCAGCCTGACTGGTTT
>JAAZJF010000277.1 GCA_012800475.1 Gammaproteobacteria bacterium | reverse complement strand
CGTACCCCACTGCCCACTATCACGCGCTTTATTATCTCTGCCACGCGGAATCATCAATCCTTCGTTAGAGTAATTAATCCCTAAACTTGCCATGCTTGGATAGGGCTGACCCGTAACTGGGTTTACAACACCTAAAGCAGCCGCAGCAGCAAGCTGATCAATTCCGCTAAGCAAACCATTGGTCAGCTGATCATTCAAAATATGATAGTTATCGTTACACCCATCAGCCACTACGTCAGCTGAGGAGAAAAACGTGCCGCAGTTATCCACCACCGTTTGCTTCCAACCAATCTGATAGAACGCTTCCATCGACAACTGGTCGGTCAAACTTTGCGATGCGTAGAGCATATTGACTGGAATTAAACCTTCTTTAAGCTCAGCACCCGGACGGCGGAAAGCCGAAGCATCCAGCGGATTCACCGAGTTAATGGAGTTCATAATAAAGGTGCTTTCACCCCAGCTCACCACCTGCTTACCTAAACGCACGGTACCCGGCTGGTCGCCAATGGCGTAGTTGTGGTACACAAAAGCGTCAAGAATTTCCGCGCCTCGGGTTTTCGCCCCTTCTTTACGGCCTTTATTACTGATGTCTTTATGCGGACGGTTACCGTCTTGTAACTCAGCGTCATACCAGTACTTACCACGCACAAAGACCCCAGTATCTTTGTACTTCAATTCTAGGTCATGCAAACCTTTAAAAATTTGTGAAAAAGTTTTACCGCGCTGGAAGTTTAAACGCCCATCATCACCCGTCTGAGTAAAACCTGTGCCGCCGTTGGCATTACCAATAAAGCGCTTATCAGGTTTAGCAGTCGACCAGCTCGCGCCAACGGATAAAGAGGAGTCAAATGTCCCTTCAATTTCACCCATATCAAACGTAATTGCAGAGGCTGGCGTCACTAAGACTGATGCTAAGCTGACCGCCAACGGTAATTTCGCCAGATGCCACATTTTTTGTTTTTTTATAATCATGGATGCAACTCCGAATATTATTTTTGCTGTTGGTTGTATCACCAACCACGTCCTATGACCCTTGCAGCCTAAGGCTGAGTGCTGAATGTTAAACGCTCTAATATGGCGCTTTTCAAGGTTTCAACACACCCTATCTATACCTTTAATGCAGTATGCATGCCACTTATATATCTGACCTATAAGTCACATATATATCCTCATAAAGATAGAGCTTACAGAGTGGACAAAAAAAGCAAGATATGCGTCAGCTGGTGCAAAACGTCAGCACAACTCGGCGTACAAGGAAGGGTTAAATGCAGGCGCTGGGTATTAAAGTAACAACTGCTACTTGAGTGGGTAGATTGAAATGAGTCGGTAACCTTTTGCAGGTAGCATCAACCCCACACAGGCACATTGCGGTCAATCCATACAAGAATACTTTTAAAACCGCATAAAATCGCGACGTTTAGCGAGTTATCCACACCAAGCTTGCAAAGCGACCTGTCACGGCATTGCGCCGATAAGAATAAAAACGTGGATCAGTCACAGTGCATAAGCCGCCACCATAAATAGCTGTCACGCCACAGGCATTTAAACGTATACGAGCCAGCTGATAAATATCTGCTAACCAACGCTGTGGATTATGGCTGGGCACAAAGGCAACCTCAGCAAGAGGATGTTGCGCCAGAAAGGCAGCGCGCACTTCTGCACCCACTTCAAAAGCAGCCGGCCCAATCGCAGGTCCAAGCCACGCAAGTACCCGCTCGGGTGCAACCTGCATCTGTTGCACAGTATGCTCTAAAACACCCGCTACTAAGCTGCGCCAACCGGCATGCGCCGCTGCAATACATGTGCCTGCTTGGTCTGTAAACAGCACAGGCAAGCAGTCAGCGCTCATAATGCAACAGGCAAGCCCAGAGCTACGAGTGACGCTGGCATCGGCAGTCAGAGTTTGCGTGGCATCGGCCGCCACGACTCCAACACCGTGCACCTGATTGAGCCAAGTTGGCTGGCAATTTAAAACATCCGCTAAATACTGACGATTAGCCTGCACCTGTTGTGGCGCATCGCCCACATGCTCACCTAAATTAAAGGCAGCAAAGGGCGCACTACTCTCTCCATAGCTGCACGTGGTGACACAAGCGCGTATATGCGCCGGTGCCGGCCAATCGGGCACCAGCCAATCAAAAGGTACGGATTCAGCCACTTAATCTACCCAACAAAAGCCTCTCGATCTTGACGCAGCAAGGTCAATAACCAAGTGAAGTCATCGGGTAGCGGCGCTTCCCACTTAATACGTTGCCCAGTAGCTGGATGATCAAGCTCTAAGAAGCGTGCATGCAGTGCTTGGCGAGGGAAGCCTTTGAGCGTTTCGAGCAAGGTTGGATTAACCGCGGGTGGAATTCGAAAACGTCCACCATAGGCAGGATCACCCACCAAAGGAAAACCCACATGCGTCATGTGCACACGAATCT
>JAAZJF010000380.1 GCA_012800475.1 Gammaproteobacteria bacterium | reverse complement strand
CAGCGGCCGCGTCAAGGTGCAAGATCTGCAGGAAGTGGATATTGCTGACTTGCTTGGCCGTGATGCCGTTGCGCCGCAAATGGCCTTGTTTGAGCGCTGTATTAAGCAAAAAGTGGTGATGGTGACCGGTGCCGGTGGCTCGATTGGTTCGGAGTTGTGCCGACAAATTTTAGCCAGTGGCGCGACCACCTTGATTTTGTTTGAGCACAGTGAATTTAATCTGTACAGCATCCACACTGAGTTGCAGGCGCGTTTGCATAAAGAGGCCTTGAGTGTGCAATTGCTGCCGATTTTAGGCTCGATCCGTAATCTCAAGCGTTTGCGTGAGGTGATGGACACCTGGCAGGTGGATACGGTGTACCACGCGGCAGCCTATAAGCATGTGCCGATGGTGGAGCACAATACTGCTGAAGGTATTCTGAATAATGTGGTGGGTACGCTCAATACAGCGCAGGCGGCGATTGCCGCAGGTGTTGAGCATTTTGTGTTGATCTCAACCGACAAAGCGGTGCGCCCCACTAATGTGATGGGCAGTACCAAGCGTTTGGCGGAAATGGTGCTGCAGGCCTTGAGTAAAGAGATGGCGGTAGGCTTGTTTTCTGATCCGAGCGACATGCGTCAGTATGTGAATAACACGCGTTTTACCATGGTGCGCTTTGGTAATGTGCTGGGTTCGTCGGGCTCGGTGATTCCATTGTTTCGTGGGCAAATTAAGCGCGGCGGTCCGGTGACTGTGACGCACCCAAAGATGACGCGCTACTTTATGACCATCCCTGAAGCCTCGCAGCTGGTGATTCAAGCCGGTGCCATGGGGCAGGGCGGTGATGTGTTTGTCTTGGATATGGGCGAGCCGGTAAAAATTGTGGAGCTGGCTGAGAAGATGATTAATCTCACCGGCTTAACAGTGCGCAGCGAGAGCAATCCATCCGGTGAAATCGCCGTTGAGTTCAGCGGCCTGCGCCCGGGTGAGAAGCTCTATGAGGAGTTGCTGATCGGCGATAACGTCTCAGCCACCGAGCACAGCATGATTATGCGCGCCGATGAAGCATTCCTGCCCTGGGATGAATTGCGCGGCGTACTGCAAGAGCTGCTCAGCGCCGCTGAAAAAGGCGACTGCCTCCTCATCCGCCAACTCCTGCGCCAGACCGTCGACGGCTACACCCCGCAAGGCGAAGTGGTGGACTGGGTGTTTAATCAGCAGAAGTTGAAGCGTGGGGTGTAGTGCGAATATTTGCAAGTGGGTCTCTAGTAGAGAATTTGTTTTTGTCTTAACTGAGCTGTGTTGATGTGCTGGGTAGTAGGTACAATCATTCAAATAATGCAGTGATGCACCCCAGGCACCAAGCGAGTAGATAGTTCATTATGAAAATGACTTCAGTGACACTTAAAAATTTTCGTTGTTTTAAGAATCTAACCATCGATCTTGATGAAAAACTGACGGTGCTTGTTGCGCTCAATGGGCAAGGTAAGACGTCTGTGTTGGATGCTATTCGTATTGCTGTTTGGCCGTATATCAGTGCTTTTGATGTTGTTGCGGGGACGATGCCCAATTCAGGTATTGAAATTGATGACGTGAGACTTGTCAGAAATAAAAATACTAAAAATATGGAGCCGCAACTGCCTTCTAGAATTGAGGCGCATATGCATTATGATGGTCAGCCGCTGAGTTTAGCGCGTGAGCGAGATAAGGTGACTAAGCGCTCCAAAACTTCGGTTAGAGAAGCGAAGGCTTTGTCAGGTTTAGGTGCGCATTTGCAGACCGCTATCAGAGTGGATGCGCAAGATGAAACAGAGCTCACTCACAATCTTGCTACAGCTTTACCGATGGTGTCTTACTACGGTACTGGGCGGTTGTGGCGACAACGTTACCTCACATTAAAAAACCAAGCTGCAAGTGATTTTTTTTCACGGACTTATGCTTATGTCTGCTGTTTAGATACGGGTTCAGATTATAAGTATTTTGCTGAGTGGTTTTTTTATTTATTTGCAGCAGATTTTGAACAAAAAACACAGCGTTTAGAAAAAAGCGGTTATGCAGGTCTGCATGATGTGTCTTTTATGTATGCAGACCTAATGCAGGCTATTCGTGACGCTGTAGATCAGGTTGTTGAGCCACAAGGATGGCGCAACCTCAGCTATAGTCCCGCGCAGGCTACCTTGGTTATGCAGAGTGCTAACTTAGGCGAACTCAAGGTCGATCAGCTCAGTGATGGCTTAAAAAGTGTGATCGCGATGACTGCAGATATCGCTTATCGTTGTGTACGTCTTAATCCACATTGGGGTGTTGAGGCTGCAAAAAATACCAGTGGCATCGTGATTGTTGATGAGATTGATATGCACCTGCACCCAGAGTGGCAGCAAACCATTCTTGAATCATTGCAGCGCGCATTTCCTAATATCCAATTTATTGTGACCACTCATAGTCCACAGGTGCTTTCTACTGTTAACGCAAAGTCAATTCGGCTGATCAGTAGTACGTTTGATTATCAGTTAAATGAGTTGTCAGTAGAGGCTGTTACTCCTGCTACGCAAAGCCGTGGTGTGTCCAGTAGTGATGTGATGGCTACGCTACAAGGTACCGACCCTATACCGCCTGTGGCTGAGTCAGCTTGGTTGCGGCGCTATAAAGAGCTGATCAGTCAGTCCCAGCATCTAGGTGCAGAAGGTGAAGAACTCAGAGCGAAAATACAGCTGCACTTTGGTATGCAGCATGCTGAGTGGCTTGATTGTGAGCGCTTGATTCGTTTGCAGGCCATGAAAGAAAAAGTCAGGCAGCTCAAAGTGAAGGATTGATCTGTGCATAAGTTAAATCGTGGTCCTGCGCCACTGTGTTTATCACGTTATAGCTATCGTTTAGGGCACTATTGGCGTGATGTGAGTCGCATCGACAAAGCAGAGATATGGCAGAGTCTTGAGCTTATGCAAGGTCGCCGTTGTGCATACTGTGAGTGTGATATTACGGATCATAAAAAGTCTGAAATAGAACATTTCAGACAGCGCAACCAGTATGGATTAGGGACCTTTGAGTGGAGTAACTTATTTGGTTCGTGCAATAAAGATAATAGTTGTGGCAAACATAAAGATCGCATGCAATACCATTATCAGCATTTGGATTTAATCAAAATGGATATTGAAGATCCTGAGCTCTATTTGCGCTTTTTACCCGGCGGAGAAGTTGTTGCTCATACGGGGCTCTCGGCTGAGGATACCCATCGAGCGCTAGAAACTATTCGTGTTTTCAATCTCAATGGTTCATTGCGTAAAATTCGCGAAACTTATGTTAAAGGCTATATACATATTGCAGAAGAGTTAGCACAGATTGCAGAGGAATACGGCATTGCACAAATGCAGGAGCTTCTAGAGCTTGAGCTCGAAGCAATTTGTGGCATGCCGCATGAGACTGCTATTCGACATGTACTGTCCTTCGAGTAGTTTAGCTCTTGCGATAACGCTTGCTTGCCAGCGTGAGCACTTAGGCTTCTGCGCGCACTCGTGGATCACGGCGGTGGTGGTTGGCCAGTACGGCAATGGCGCACAGTACGACAAAGGTG
>JAAZJF010000276.1 GCA_012800475.1 Gammaproteobacteria bacterium | reverse complement strand
CGCTGGTGTGCCTTTGGTGGATGCCTTGGATTCAGTGGCGGGCGCAACCGGTAACGTGGTGTTTCGCAATGCCGTGATGAAGGTAAAGGCCGATGTGTCCAGCGGTACACAGTTGAATACCTCGATGCGCTCCACTGGCGTGTTCCCGTCGATGGCGTTGCAGATGACGTCGATCGGTGAGGAGTCGGGTGCGTTAGATGCTATGCTCGATAAAGTGGCGTCGTATTATGAAGCCGAAGTGGATAACTCTGTCGATGGTTTAACCGCCTTGATGGAGCCGATTATTATGTCGGTGCTGGGCGTGTTGGTTGGCGGTTTGATTATTGCAATGTACTTGCCCATCTTCCAGTTGGGCGCAGTGGTTTAAGTATCTGAGAGTTAAAAGTGGTTGAACGCAAAGCGGGCATTGAGGCCCGTTTTGTTGTATGGCGCTGGGCAATCTGAACGGAAATGAGATGGCGATGATTGAGTTTTGGCAAGGCAATATCTGGGTGTTTGCAGCCAGTGTGGGTTTTCTAGGTTTGTTGGTTGGCAGCTTTTTAAATGTTGTGGTGTACCGCTTACCTAAGATGATGATGCAGGAATGGCACAGCCAAGCCCGAGAAGTATTGGAGCTACCAGCAGAGCCGACAGAAGAGGCGTTTAATTTGGTGCTGCCGCACTCGCGCTGCCCCCATTGCGCGCATGAGATTAAGCCTTGGGAAAATATTCCGCTGCTCAGTTGGCTGTTTTTGCGTGGCCGTTGCTCGGCCTGTAAAGGCTCGATCAGTGTGCGTTACCCCTTGGTGGAGTTACTCAGCGGCATACTCGCTGCGGTGATTGCGCTGCACTATGGTGTGAGCTGGAATACCTTGGCGATGCTGGTGGTGACTTGGGGTTTGCTGGCGATGAGTTTGGTGGACGTTGATCATCAGATTTTGCCTGATGTGTTGGTGTTGCCCTTGCTATGGCTGGGTTTAATAGTTAATAGTTTTGGTATGTTTGTCAGCCTCAATGATGCCGTGTGGGGCGCAGTATTGGGCTATATGAGCCTGTGGCTGGTGTTTTGGCTATTCAAATTGGTCACCGGTAAAGAAGGTATGGGCTACGGTGATTTTAAGCTCTTAGCCTTGCTCGGTGCGTGGGGTGGCTGGCAGGTGTTGCCTTTGACGATTTTGTTGTCGTCGGTGGTGGGCGCGGTGCTGGGGATTATTATTTTGCGCGTACAACGCAACAGCTTGAGTAACCCGTTGCCGTTTGGCCCGTATTTAGCTCTGGCCGGTTGGATTGCTTTGTTATGGGGCGAGCAGATCACCGCCAGTTATTGGCAGTATGCAGGGTTGTGATAGGTCAAGAATGTGCAGGGTATTGTGTCGGCCTGATAGCTTTGTCGGCCTAAAGACCGACCTACCCAAAAGCCAGTCCTGCATACATATTTACCGTCTTATACACAGTCAAATGTAGGTCGGTCTTTAGGCCGACAAGGGCGTTGTCAACGCCCTAGCGGTATTGCATATCGACATATTTGTAGCGGTCTGACGGCGCTGTTGGCCTAAAGGCCGATCGACAATAAGGTATCAGTCGATATCGTAATCATATTCGGCGAGCAGCTTTTGCAAGCGGCGCTCTTCAAGTAGGTTATCAATGGTGCGGCGCTTAGTGAGGTTGGTCTTAGCAGCTTGCGCTGGTGATTCATCCTCAATTTCTTCCGCGTCTTCTGCAATAAAATCGTCGTCTATTTCTAAATCTTCTTTACTCATAATTCGAGCCTCGCACACGGGAGTTTCCGTTGGCGCACCTTATAACCGATTAAACGGCTGCAGGTAAAAAAGTATTTATTAATCGATATGATAGTTTTCAATGATTTAAACTAATCGTCCGATGTTTTCTCTTTAAACTCGCACAAATCCTCGATGCGACAACTGCCACAGCGGGGTTTGCGCGCCTGGCAAACGTAGCGTCCATGCAGGATCAACCAATGGTGCGCATCCAGCAGAAACTCCTTGGGTACAAACTTCAATAGTTTTTTTTCCACTTCTAAAACGGTTTTACCGGGTGCAATTTTAGTGCGATTGCTCACGCGAAAAATATGCGTATCAACCGCCATCGCCACTTGACCAAAGGCGGTGTTGAGCACCACGTTAGCGGTTTTGCGACCCACTCCGGGTAAGGCTTCCAATTCCGCGCGGGTGCTGGGCACTTGGCTGTTGTGGTGTTCAATCAATAAACGGCAGGTTTCCAGCACGTTTTTAGTTTTGGTGGGGTACAGGCCAATGGTTTTGGTGTACTGGCACAGCCCTTCATAGCCTAAAGCGTAAATTGCTTCTGGGGTGTTGGCCACAGGGTAAAGCTTGTCAGTGGCTTTATTCACGCCAACATCCGTCGCTTGCGCGGACAAGATTACGGCGATTAATAACTCAAAGGGTGAGCTGTAGTTAAGTTCGGTTTCTGGCTTGGGATTATCTTCTTGAAAACGACGAAAAATCTCGTGGCGTTTGGCAGCGTTCATGGTGCAGTCTCAATCAGGTGAGTAATACAATTGAGGCGTGATGATACAGGTTTTGTTGAACGCTGTTGCTAGGCTGGTATAAGCCAAACGACTGGGCGTTTGAGAACCTCTCAGGTCTTGCTTTCATTGTGATGTGCACTATCGAGCTGCAAGTCCAGTAGTGTGGCAAAGGGGGATAGTGAACAGAAAGACAACATGATCTAAGCCACTGTAGCTGTTTACTGAGGGCTTTTGGGGTTGTTCAGATGTAAAAACAAGGCTTTCATCCTTGCCTGTGGTCTGTAAAATATTGCCAACTTTAAACCTGATTGAGGCATTTTATGGACAACATTACTCTTGATACATGGTTGCAAGACCTTAAAGCTAACTGGCTACCGCTATTGATTGAGCATGGTATGCATATTGTATTTGCTTTAGTCACCTTAGCGGTAGGCTGGTGGTTGATCAGTCGAATTGTTAACGCAATGGTCAACTTTATGCAGGGGCGTCATATTGATGCCATGGTAGTGGGCTTTTTAAGTTCACTTGTCCTGACGCTGTT
>JAAZJF010000275.1 GCA_012800475.1 Gammaproteobacteria bacterium | reverse complement strand
TAGTCACCTTAGCGGTAGGCTGGTGGTTGATCAGTCGAATTGTTAACGCAATGGTCAACTTTATGCAGGGGCGTCATATTGATGCCATGGTAGTGGGCTTTTTAAGTTCACTTGTCCTGACGCTGTTACGCATTATGCTGTTACTCAGTGTAGCAAGTATGATTGGCATTCAGACGACATCCTTTTTAGCTTTAATTGGTACTGCCGGCTTGGCCGTTGGTTTGGCTTTACAAGGCAGTTTGGCCAACTTTGCGGGTGGCGTGTTAATTTTGTTCTTACGCCCGTTTAGAGCCGGTGATTATATTGAAGCTCAAGGTGTAGGCGGCACTGTTGAAAGTATTTTGATTTTTCATACTCTGCTGCGCACCGCCGATAACAAAGTGATTGTGCTGCCCAATGGCTCGCTTTCTAACGGCATTGTGACCAACTACTCGCGCAAACCGACGCGTCGTGTCGAGATTAAGGTGGGAATTGATTACGCTGATGATGTGAAGCACGCACGCCAAGTGTTGCTGGACTTGGTTGCGGCGGATGAGCGTATTTTGCAAGACCCAGCGCCGGTGGTGTATTTAGCCTCACTGGGTGATGATTCGGTGAATTTATCGCTGCGGATGTGGACCAAAAGTGCAGATTTTTGGGGCGTGACTTTTTCTTTCCAAGAAGCGATGAAAGAAGCCTTTGACCGTGAAGGCATCAACTTCCCGTTTCCACAGCGCACTATCCATATCAATCAGCCTGAGGTCAGTGAGTGAGTTGACCCTGTAACTCGGGCGCTGGCAACGCCCTAGTTGATCTGCAGATACCACTCAATATGTATCTGCAGAGCTGCTTCGCTGGACAGCGCATTGTGCATGTCTGCAGGTGAGTTGTGCGCTTGCAACGGTCGGTTTTTTAGCTGACCGTTGCCCAGCAAGCGCTCTATCTAAGCCCCTGTGGCGTCCTTAAATATCCTGCTGCTGTTGCTGCCAGAGCTTGGCGTAGTAGCCGTGTTTTTCCAGCAGTTCGTGGTGGCTGCCGCTTTCAACAATCTGACCTTGATCCATCACTAAAATACGATGCGCATCGCGTACCGTGGACAAGCGGTGGGCGATCACCAGTGTGGTGCGCTGCTGACTGACAGCGTTGAGCGCCACTAAAATAGCTTGCTCGGAAATCGTATCCAGCGACGAGGTGGCTTCATCTAAAATCAAAATGGGTGGATTTTTCAGTAGCACACGGGCAATTGCCACGCGTTGTTTTTCGCCACCTGAGAGTTTTAAACCCCGTTCGCCAACCGGCGTATCGTAACCTTCGGGCAGGCTGTTGATAAAATCGGTGAGGTTGGCTTGCTGTGCAGCATGCTCGACTTCGGCAGCGCTAGCATTGGGTCGGCCATAGGCTAGGTTGTTATAGAGGGTGTCGTTAAACAGCACGGTGTCTTGCGGTACCACGCCGATGGTCGAGCGTAGGCTGTCTTGGGTGATATGCCGCAGATCTTGGCCATCAATGCAAATGCTGCCGCTATCCACATCAAAAAATCGAAACAGCAGGCGTGCCAGAGTGGATTTACCTGCACCGCTGGCGCCCACTACCGCGACGGTTTGCCCCGCAGGAATGCTAAAGGATACGCCTTTAAGAATGGGACGCTGGGCATTATAACTAAAGCGCACATCGCTAAATTGCACCGCACCGGCGTGTAAGGCTAAGGCGGACGCATCGGCTGCATCTTCAATTAAAGGCTTGTCACCCAGCAGAGCAAACAGGCGTTCAACATTGACCAGTGCTTGGCGAATCTCACGGTATACAAAGCCTAAGTTGTTGAGCGGAATAAACAGCTGGATCAGGTAAGCGTTGACCATAGTAAAGTCGCCTAAGGTCATCTGCCCGCTGGCCACTTCGCGCACCGCCATACCCATAATCACAATCAATGACACGCCAATAATAAAGGCTTGTCCGGTGTTTAAGGCGGCCATGGATAAGCGGTTTTTGAGGCGTGCGGCTTCCCACAGTTTGAGCTTTTCATCGTACTGCTGTGCTTCAAAGGTTTCGTTGTTGAAGTACTTGACGGTTTCATAGTTGAGCAGGCTGTCGATGGCACGCGCATTGGATTGATTATCCTGATGGTTGGCTTCGCGAACAAACGTCGTGCGCCATTCGGTGACACGAATGGAAAACACCACAAAAACCACCACAGACACCGCAATCGCCAGCACATAGCTGACGTTAAAGGCGACCAATAAAATACCGGCCACCAACACAATTTCTAAGAGCGTCGGCAGGATATTAAATAGGGTAAAGCGCAGTAAAAAGCTGATGCCATTGGTGCCCCGCTCAATATCACGGGCTAAGCCGCCGGTTTTGCGATCCAGATGAAAGGCCAGCTCACGGTTGTGTAAGTGTTGAAAGACACGCAGCGATACGCGGCGCATGGCTCGCTCGGCCACGCGGGCAAAAATAGCATCGCGCAACTCGCTAAAGAGCGTACTGCCAAAGCGCAGCGTCCCGTAGGCTAACACCAGCAGCAGTGGCGTCCAGAGCAGCATATCAACGCCGCGATGCTGCTCAAGGTTGTCGATAATATATTTGAGCGCAATGGGCGTGGCGACCGTGGCTATTTTTGCCACCACCAGCATTGCCATGGCGAGTAAGGCGCGGCCACGGTACTCAGCAAGATAGGGCCACAAGCCGGCAATCATCTTCCAGTTGGGTTTGTGTGGAGCAGAATCGTGAGAGTCGTTGGCAGGGCGCACGCGTAGTCCTTTCAAGTTACAAAACAGCCCAGCGTACCGGGTGGCGCGCTGATTGGGGTGTAGATCAGCCAGCAGTTTAGCTGAGCTGTCACTAAAGGGCACATCTTGGCTGAGCAAGCCTGCCACATCAGCGCTTTGTTGAGTGCTGTTGGGCAGGCATGTGTACCGGCAGGCAGGTGGATTTGTTATATTGCTGCATCAGCACAAGCGGCGTTGTTAAACGCCTGCAGATCAAGGTATAGATGTGAATCAAGCGAAGAGAATATGGTATCAACGGCGGCTGGGCTGGGTGGGTTTAAGCCTGCTTGTGCTGCTCAGTGCGCTGTGGTTTGCCGATCGCATTGATCCTTTAGCCATGCCTCAAGATGATATGGCCCGCGTCGTGGTGGCGCAGGACGGTACGCCACTGTGGCGTTTTGCAGATCACAATGGCGTCTGGCGCTATTCAGTTCGCTTGGATCAGGTCTCGCCTTATTATATAGAAGCGCTGTTGGCCTATGAGGATCGCTGGTTCTATCAACATCCAGGCATTAATCCTTTGGCGATTGCCCGCGCTGCTTGGCAGAATCTGCGTGGTGGGCAGATTGTCTCGGGTGGCAGCACCTTGTCGATGCAAGTGGCCCGTTTACTCGATCCGCACCCCCGCACGTTGCGCGGTAAATTGCGCCAAGTGTGGCGTACCGCGCAATTAGAATGGTATTTATCCAAAGATGAGATTCTCACGTTGTATCTCAATCGTGCACCTTTTGGCGGAACCTTAGAGGGCGTAGCCGCAGCCAGTTGGGCTTATTTGGGCCAGTCACCGAGCAGTTTAAGTCGTGCGCAAGCGGCCTTGTTGGCGGTGTTGCCGCAAGCGCCCAGCCGTTTACGTCCCGATCGTCACCCGCAGCGTGCGCAAGCTGCGCGCGATAAGGTGTTGCAGCGTTTGGCGCAGTTTGCCGTTTGGCCGCAGCAGGCCATTGATGATGCCTTACAAGAATCTGTGTGGTTAGCGCCGCGGCATGAGCCGGCTTTAGCGCCCTTGTTGGCGCGGCGCCTGAATCACGCCAACAGCCCAGCAGTGATTACCACCACAGTGGATGCCAGCTTACAGCGCCGCTTGGAAGATATGCTGCTGAGCTGGCGCGTGCGTTTACCCGAGCGCACTTCAGCGGCGATTGTGGTGGTCGAGCATGACACCATGGCCGTGCAGGCTTATTTAGGTTCGTTGGATATTCAGGATGCGCAGCGTTTTGGGCATGTGGATATGGTGCAAGCGGTGCGCTCGCCTGGTTCCACGCTCAAACCGTTTTTATATGGCATGGCATTGGATGAGGGGCTGATTCATTCTGAATCTTTACTGCAGGATGTGCCGCGTCATGGCAGTGATTATCGCCCAGGTAATTTTTCGCAAGGTTTTAGCGGGCCGGTATCCGCCAGTGAAGCCTTAGGGCGTTCGCTCAATTTACCTGTGGTGCAGTTAATGGAGGTGTATGGCCCCAAACGTTTTACCGGGGAAATGCGTCATGCGGGCATACCGCTGCTATTACCCCGCGGTGCGCAGCCAAACTTAGCTTTGATTTTGGGCGGTGTCGGTACTGATTTGGAGCATGTGGTCAGTGGTTTTAGTGCCTTTGCGCGCCAAGGGCAGGTGGCGCAGTTGCGTTTTCAGCCAGAGGATGTGCTGCGCGAAAAGCGCTTGCTGTCGCCGGGTGCTGCGTGGATTGTGCGGCGTATTTTGGCCGGTCAGCGCCGCCCCGATGTGGATCCGCGTGCGCACTTGGTTGAGCGTGCGCCTTTGGCATGGAAAACCGGTACCAGTTATGGTTTTCGTGATGCCTGGGCGG
>JAAZJF010000274.1 GCA_012800475.1 Gammaproteobacteria bacterium | reverse complement strand
TATCAATCAAAATCACCCCAGAGAGCATGTCATCCATAATCCGCGTGGACACTCGCCCTGTACGCGTGACACGCGCAACGATGGCCGACTCAATATGCTCAGCATCGGTCACAGTCGCAGCGCTACTGTGGCGTAAAAAATCGGCCTCACTCACCACTTGAAACAAGTCAGCAAGCCCTGCACTGATACGCCCTTGATGTTCAGCCATGCGCGCACTGTAACGTGCCAATCGACGCACCGCAGCCGCAGTCAGTGGTGCCATGTGTTCTTCGCTGGTACGCGTATGCAGCAATTGTGCATACTCAGCTAAAGTGGCGTCAGTGATGGCAATATCTTCATCAAAATCCACCAACATACGAAACATTTCTTGAAAATCAGGATCGACGTCTTGCAGAGCGTAATAGAGTTCGCGTGACCCAATCACCACCACTTTCAGCTGCAAAGGAATGTCTTCTGGCGTTAACGACGCAGCAGCCACTCGACCCAGCTCCACTAAGGGCGACTCCATTTTTAATTGGCGCGAATGCAGGGCACGTTTTAACGCTTCCCAGACAAAAGGCTCCGGCAGTAACTTTTCCGCCTCTAAGAGTAAATAGCCTCCATTAGCGCGATGCAAGGCACCGGGGCGTAACTGACGGTAACTGGTGTACAGCGCCCCTTGGTCGCTACTGTATTCAATGCGGCCAAATAAATTATCGTAGGTGGGGTGAGACTCAAAAACGACGGGCGCACCCTCATCCGGTGCATGCCCAACTAACAAATTCGGGCTGTATTGCTCCTCGAGTAATCGCCGCGCCAGCGCATCACTGTGTTCTTCGTCCACCAACTGCTCAACCACAGTTTTCAGTAAATGACTGTGCATCTCGTTTAGATACGCCACAACACAAGCATGCTCGGCATAGGCTTGCAGTAATGGCGTGAACAACGGCTCTAATGCTGACGCGATAGTTTCCTCATTGAGCTGACGCAGCTGGTTACTCGATTCACGTTTCCATAAGGGTAAGCTGGACAACTCTTTATTGAGATGTTCTTCAAGTACTGCGATATCGGCATGAAACTTTTCACGTTCAGCTTCAGGACGCTGCGCAAATTCAGCCTCATCCAGCGCCTTGCCTTCAAACATCGGCGTAAAAGCAATATTCACGCTATCGCGATACAAAGCAATATTGTGCTCAAGCGCAAGTTTTTCCACTGTATCTAAGGCTTTATCGTAACGACGATTAAAGCAGCGATCGATGGCACTTTTCTTTTGCTGCCAAGCCGGTGTTTCAAACACGGCTGGAAAAGTGGCCAATAGGTTATCAATTAAGGTGCTGATATCGGCACAAAAACGACTGCCTTCACCGGGCGGCAACTGCAGCGCATGGGGTTCACGCATCTCATTAAAATGATTTACGTAGAGCCAGTCTGCTGGGGTGGGCCGTTGCTTAGCCTGTTCTTCCAGATGACGCTTGGTATATGAAAAGCGCCCAGTGCCCGATTCACCCATCACAAACACGTTGTAACCTGGCCGCTGCATGGAAATACCAAAATGCAACGCTTGTACCGCGCGGTCTTGCCCCAGCACACCCTCTAGAGGTTCAAGATCTGCGGTGGTCTTAAAATTAAACTGCCCGTTAAAATGACGCGTAAGTTGTTCGGGGAGTAAGCGCTGTGCATTGACAGTTGAATGAGGCATGAGTATTCCTTGCAGCCAGCGGCCACGCCGCGAAGTTAACCTAGCATTTTCGCCTTGCTTAGTCGCTGTGTGCAAGGAAGAAGTGTAAAGAAGATGTTTTATGACATACAACAAGGCCGCACAAACTGGAATTTGTGCGGCCTTTAAGATGCTCAACCCTGACTCAACCGAGTTTTATATTGCGCTCAGCAAAGCACTGTGGCTAGACGATACCTTGCGCCAGCATCGCGTCGGCGACTTTGACAAAGCCGGCAATATTAGCGCCTTTGACATAGTTCACACGACCATTTTCCATACCGTAATTCACGCACGCAGCATGAATGTGCTGCATGATGCTGTGTAACTTGACGTCCACTTCACCATCCGTCCATAACAAACGCATGGCGTTTTGCGTCATTTCCAAACCACTGACTGCCACACCACCAGCATTGGATGCTTTACCGGGCGCATACAAAATGCCTTGCTCAATAAACAAATCGACCGCATCCAAAGTGGATGGCATATTTGCCCCTTCAGCCACGCAAATACAGCCGTTTTTAATCAGTACGCGTGCATCTTCAATGGTCAGCTCATTTTGCGTAGCGCAAGGTAAGGCAATATCACACTCAAGATTCCACGGACGCTGGCCCGCAAGGAAAGTTAAACCAAAATGCTCAGCCATCTCTGAAATACGACCGCGACGGATATTTTTCAGATCCATCAGGTATTTCCAGTGTTCGCTATCCATGCCTTCTGCAAAGTAAATGGTACCGCCTGAGTCAGACAGAGAAATTACCTTGCCACCCAGTTCAATCACTTTTTGTGCAGCATATTGCGCTACGTTACCTGATCCAGAAATAGCAACACGCAGGCCTTCAATCCGGCGTTTGACGCTTTTGAGCATTTCTTCAGCGAAATACACACAGCCGTAACCTGTGGCTTCAGGGCGAATTAAACTGCCGCCGTAGGTCATACCTTTACCGGTAAACACCGAAGTAAATTCATTGGCCAAACGCTTATATTGGCCAAACATGTAGCCCACTTCACGCGCGCCTACACCGATATCACCGGCCGGCACATCTAGGTGTTGACCGACATGGCGAAACAACTCATTCATAAAGGACTGGCAAAAGCGCATCACTTCATGATCAGACTTACCTTTAGGATCAAAGTCCGAACCCCCTTTACCACCACCCAAAGGTAATGAGGTCAGCGAGTTTTTAAACACTTGCTCAAAGGCCAAGAACTTTAACACGCCAAGATTGACCGAAGGATGGAAACGCAAACCACCTTTATAAGGGCCAATGGCACTGTTCATTTGAATACGGTAACCACGGTTTACATGTACTTTGCCGGCATCATCAACCCAAGGCACACGGAATAAAATCACCCGTTCAGGCTCAACCATGCGCTCAATAATACCCGCTTGCATGTAGCGCGGATTGGCTTCTAAAAAAGGCCATAAAGTACGTAACACTTCCTCAACTGCCTGATGAAACTCAGGCTGATCAGGGTCACGCTGTTTGATATGCGCTAAAAACGCATCGAGAGTTTGGGACATAATAATAGGGCCTCGGCAAACCGCATAGGTGCGGTCGTGGTTCAAAACTATCTGACTTTATCAGTGCGGTGGCACCTTGCGATAGAAAAAAGAAATAAATTTTTCTTATTATACCTTGCTAACCCATGCAAATCTGCGTTATGCGGCTAATTGTCATACCCCTTGCTTATGCAGCCCATTAAAATGTAAAGTTATACTATAACTAAATCAATGTTTAACGGAGACTTGCATGCACCTACCTTTTTTACTCGCCCCGCTATTACTTGCGCTCAGCACAATGAGCAGCGCTGCCCATGAACATGAACATGAACATGAACATGAAAACAGTCTAGGGGCGCATGTGCACGGCATAGCCACTCTGGATATTGCTCTTGAAGACCAGGTATTAGAATTACAGCTGCACAGCCCAGCCATGAACATTGTTGGTTTTGAGTATCAACCACGCACAGCAGCTGATAAGAAAAAGGTGCGGGCAGCAGAGCGCTTGCTCACCAACCAGCACACACTATTCTCTTTAACCCCCGCAGCAGGTTGCTCTTTAACCTCAATCACTTTAGATAACGATTTAACCGAGCAACATGAGCATGAGCATGAGCATGAGCATGAGCATGAGCATGAGCCAAAGGATACTGCGAAAGATCAACACGTCCACAATGATATTACGGTGCAGTATGTATTGAAGTGCGCCACACCCCATCAGCTGAACACTATTGATCTGGCCCAATTTTTTAGTGCGTTCACTGCTACAGAAAAAATCAATGTGCAGCTGATTACTGAGCAAGCGCAACATGGTTTTGTTCTGACACCCAGTAGCACAACACTGAGCTGGTAAACTCAAAGTGCGCCAACTCAATGCAGTTGGCGCTTTGTTTTAATAAATGAGATCACTATGAGCGCACACGTCCCCATTATTGAACTGAGCAATTTGCGTTTCGCTTGGCCGCGGCAAGCTACATTACTAGAGATTGATGAGTTTCGGCTTGAACCTGAGCACAGTGTGTTTTTAAAAGGCCCCTCCGGCAGTGGTAAAACAACCCTATTAGGCTTACTCGGCGGCGTGCAATTACCCGACAGTGGCAGTATTCGTTTACTTGGGCAGGATTTAAGCCAGCTCAGTGCCAGTGCCCGCGATCGCTTTCGCGTGGATCACAGCGGCTTTATTTTCCAGCAATTTAACCTGCTGCCGTTTTTATCGGTCACGGACAACGTTTTACTGCCCTGCCAGTTCTCCAAGTACCGCAAACAACGTGCGATTGCCCGTCACGGCTCAATCCAGCAGGCGGCACAGGCGTTGCTGATACAACTGGGTTTAGCGGCAGACCTGCATCAGCAGTTAGCCGGCGAGCTTTCCATCGGCCAGCAACAACGTGTGGCCGCAGCACGCGCACTGATTGGCCAACCTAAATTAGTGATTGCCGACGAGCCCACTTCTGCTTTAGATGCTGACAGCCGTGAAGCTTTTTTGCAGTTACTCTTTGCCGAATGTAAAGCGGCCGGTGCCAGCTTGTTATTTGTCAGTCACGATCAATCGCTGGCCAAACTCTTTGATCGCAGTATCGATCTCAGCCAGCTTAATCGCGCCACGCGTCAGCAGGAGATATAAGGGTGCATCTACTTCGTATTGCCTTGCGCAGCTTAAACAATCGCCGCTTTACCGCTGTGTTGACCATTTTTGCCATCGCCCTCTCCATCACTTTATTGCTCGCTGTGGAGCGGGTGCGCACGGAAACCCGCAGCAGTTTTGCCAGCACCATCAGCTCCACAGATTTAATTGTTGGCGCGCGCTCAGGCTCAGTCAATTTGCTGCTGTACTCAGTATTTCGCATTGGTAATGCCACCAATAATATTCGCTGGAGCAGCTTTGAGCACTTTGCCCAACATCGCCAAGTGCAATGGGCGGTGCCGCTATCGTTGGGCGACTCACACCACGGTTACCGTGTGTTGGGCACCAACGAGGACTATTTCAAGCATTACCAATACTCACGCAAACAACATTT
>JAAZJF010000273.1 GCA_012800475.1 Gammaproteobacteria bacterium | reverse complement strand
TTGTGGGTGTGTCGATGATTCAAAGCTTAGCCACATGGCACAAAACCGCGCTGCAATTGCACCAATCCTTTGGGATTGTGGTGTTGTTATTGGTAGTAGTGCGCTTGCTGAATCGCTTGTTTATTCAAACACCAGCACTGCCCAGTGATCTGAGCGCGATGCAGCATTTTGCGGCCAAAGCGACGCAAGTTTTAATGCATCTCTTGATGATTGCGCTACCCATTTCAGGTTGGCTGATGCGTAATGCCGCGGGCTTGCCAGTCAACGTGTTTGGTGCATTTGAGCTGCCTATCGTGATCAGTCAAAGCCTGACGGCTTATGGTTTCTTGCGCGAAGCACATGGCATTATCGCCTGGTCATTGTTTGCGGTGATTGTGTTGCATATCAGTGCCGCATTGCAGCATGGCTTGATTCGTCAAGACAGCGTTTTACCGTCCATGCTGTTTAAGTTTCGCTCACGCAAATAACCTAAGTTCCAGTCCCACCGGTGCTGAACCCTTGCGGTCAGCACCGCGTTCTTGTCGATCAGAGTGCTGCATCCGTAGCACTCGCCACCTCTTGCCTTCAGTGTCCTTAACCTTCCAAGTTACGCACCCGCTGCGCCAAAATTGAAAAATCAAAACGCACTTGGGTGGGGATCAATAGCAATACCAGCGAGATCGCCACAGGCACCAATGTCGCCAATAAGAAAGATTCCATCAGGTAGGTGGTGGGTGCGCCAGGGGATGGGAACATCCACAGCCCTGCGATCAAGCCCCCTAGGGTACTTAGCGCCGCGTTATAGCTTTGATAACGGGTGCTGTAAAAACCAAAAAACACTGGGAAAGCAGCCGCGCAACAGAGCAAATCTGCCAATAAAAACAAATATAAGATGCTGTAACCTTGCGATGCCACAATCAGCACTGGCACGGATAACACTACAATTAACCAACGTGATAAAACCAGTAAACGCTGATTACCTAAGTTGGGCAGCAGCCGACGAATATCAATCACAAAGATGCTGGATAAGCCGCTGATGGTGGAGTCCGCACTGCTCATAATCAGCGCCAAGCCCAATGGCAGTAAACCGATTGCAAACCACAGTGGAACATCGCTCAGTAGCACGCTAAACAGTGCCACCGAGCCGTCACCGGGTAAATCCATACCCACGAAAGCTAAGCCAAATAAGCCCATGATAAAAATAATAGGGAAGCCCAGTAGGCCGCTCATAATAAAGCCATGGCGAATCGCGCGGTTATTGCGTGCTGCAAAAATACGCTGCCAGGTGCCTTGGTAAAACAGCCCCGTGAGCACCACCGCAAGGAAGAAGGTCAGGCCCGACTTTAAGCCATTCATATCAAAGGGGTTGAGTAAGTGTGGTGCTTTGTCTTGCAAGTTATGGACGATCAGAGTAATACCACCGGTGGCGTGCCAGCCAAAACCAATCAACACAATCAGAAATGGGATAATCACCAGCATCTGTAAACGGTCGGTGAAAATAGTGACGCGCAGGCCGCCGTAGAGGGTGTAAATCAAAGTGGCGACCATCACGATAGTGGCCGTGATCCACAGAGGCACAGGAGCCAATAAAGCGACCATTTCTGCAATGGCCGTGAGCCCTGCGGTCAGGCTGATAAACATAAAGAACACCATAATCACCAGCACAAAAGCGTACATCACGCGGCCATAGCGCCCCAGCACAAACTCAGTCAGGGTGTGGCCTTCAGGCATTAAGGTGCGGATGCGTGGGCCGATTTTCGTCATGATCAGGTTGGGCACTAAAGCGCCTAAGGCGTAGCCGGTGATCGCGCCAATGCCACCCCAAGTACCGGCTTGGGCCGGACCAAATAAAATCCAAGTGCCCAGTGTCGTGGCTAAGAGTGTCAGCAGGGTTGAGGAGCTGCTTTGGCTGTTGCGTGCCACCAAAAAATCATCGAGTTGATCTTGGCTACGACGGGCGTAAATCAGGCCGGGAACGGCGAAGAGGATGGCGAATACAACCAGCCAAGTAATGGCGGCAGAAGTGCTTAACATCAAATTTTCCTTGCCGGTCAGGCAGTAGTATCAACGCCACAATGGCGCACTACCGGGACAGCAGCGAAGAAAGGAGCACCCACAGCTCAGTATCACAGGCATATTCCTTCCCTTCGCCGGCATTACCCGGATCAGGTTCGAAGGGTTACCGCATAGAATGCGGAATCTCAGCCATGGTGTGGCTCCCCTAGGACGCTCGACAGAGTAGGAAGCTTAGCGCCAATTGTCAATTTCAAATCTGCGTCCTTACAGTTACACGCCTATGATGTGCTATGGTTTGCGCTCGGCACGGGGTGTCCTGCATGCAGGGCTGAGATAAAACCCGTTGAACCTGATCCAGTTCATACTGGCGAAGGGATGTCAGTTGTAGGTTAAGTCTTCGTCTGTCTATCCATATCTTCGCCTCACTTCTGAGGTGTCTATGCAACACTCTTTTAGTTTTGAGCAACAGTTGGTCTTAATTACTGGCGCAGCCCGTGGTTTAGGCGAGCATTTAGTGCGTGCGTTTTTACGTGAAGGCGCGCGCGTGGTGATTAACTATCACAACAGCGCTGCAGCGGCGCAAGCATTAGCCAATGAAGCACCGGAGCGGTTATTCGTGGTGCAAGCAGATGTCACCGACAGTGCTGCAGTGCAGGCGATGTTTGCCCAAGCGCGTGAGCATTTTGGTATGCCGGTGACCACAGTGATCAATAATGCCTTGCCGCAGTTTTCTTTTAATGGCGATGCGCGTCCTCGGGTTGAGGAGCTGCAGTGGCATGATTTAGACCGGCAGTTTGCCGGTGTTGTCGGCGGTGCGCTCAATACCACGCAAGCGGCGCTGGCGGGTATGCGTGAAGTGGGTTTTGGCCGTATTGTGAATATCGGTACCAATCTATTCCAAAATCCGGTGGTGCCTTACCATGATTACACCGCTGGCAAAGCGGCTTTGTTATCTTTGACCCGCACCCTGTCGCAAGATCTAGGCCCCAATAATATTACCGTGAATATGGTGTCCGGCGGTTTGCTGCGCACCACCGATGCCTCCTCGGCGACTCCTGAAGAAGTCTTTGATTATATTGCAGCCAATACGCCATTGCGTCGCGTGACCACGCCCGCAGAATTTGCCGATGCCATACTGTTTTTTGCTTCGCCTTGGGCGCGAGCGATCACAGGGCAAAACTTGGTGGTGGACGGTGGATTGGTGAAAAACTGATGGCTCTTTCAAACGCAGCGCAACGCATGATGCATATTAATTTGTTTATCTTTGGCTGTGGCCATCACCGTGCGGCATGGCGTCACCCGCAGTCGTCGGTGGAGCAGCTGGGCGATATTGCGTATTACGAACGTTTGGCGCAAACCTGTGAGCGCGGCAAGCTCGATGCGGTCTTTTTTGCTGACGGTGCATCAGCCGGTAACGTATCCGATGGCAGTTGGTGGTATTTAGAGCCGCTGACGGCGATTGCCGCGATGAGTCGTGCCACAGAGAAAATTGGTTTTATCAGTACCGTGTCCAGCACCTTTTACACGCCTTTTCATGCGGCGCGTTTAGTGGCGTCATTGGATCATATTACGCGCGGTCGCATGGGTTGGAATGTGGTCACTTCGATGTTTGATGAAGAGGCGCGCAACCATGGTTATCAGGCGATGCCGCCGCATGCTGAGCGTTATCGCCGCGCTGAAGAGTTTGTACAAACGGTGCTGGCGCTGTGGGATTCTTGGCATGACGATGCCTTAAGCTTTGATCGCCAAGGCCATTATGCCGATCCGGCCAAGGTGCAGCCAATTCATCACAGCGGTGAGTTTTTTCATGTGGATGGCCCGTTGAATGTGCCACGGCCGATACAAGGTCATCCGGTGTTATTTCAAGCAGGTGCGTCGGAGCAAGGGCGTACCTTAGCGGCGCAGTGTGCTGAGGCGATTTACGCGGTTGCTTATGATTTACCGGCGGCGCAGAGTTACTACCGTGATATCAAACAACGTGTGCAAGCCGCAGGCCGCACGGTGGATGTGCCCATTATGCCGGGACTGGTGACTTACGTGGGCTCGACTGAAGCTGAAGCTTTGGCCAAGCAACGTGAGCTCGATGAGCTGTTACCCAGCGAAGCCTCTTTGCGACAATTGGGTCTGTTTACCGAGCAAGATTGCACCCATTGGGAGCTGGATGCGCCGGTGCCTAAATTGCCCGCATTGGAAGACTTTAAAGGTCCACAAGGACGCTACAGCACTATTTTGCGCATTATTGAAACCGAACAACCCACTGTGCGCCAATTACTGGGTCGTTTAGCTGCAGGCGGTGGTCATTGCACTATGGTGGGTACACCTGAGCAGATTGCCGACAAGATGGAGCATT
>JAAZJF010000272.1 GCA_012800475.1 Gammaproteobacteria bacterium | reverse complement strand
TTAGCAAGCAGTACCACTGAACATGTGAGTTTTATTGTATGAAGATGATAGTCAATCGCTATGTGAGGTTAGCCATATAATAGACATAGTGATGGCTAGTACGGATGGACAATCGGCGTATCAATCCAGCACAGCCCACGACCTAAACCTCATTGGCCTTACGATAACCGCCTTGATAATCAAAAATCCGCTCTTGCACCTGCCAGTAGTGTTTCTTCTTGCGCGCAATCACAAAGTCTGGGGCGGGCAATAAGGCTTGCACCTCCATGACTTCTGCCAGCGTGCTGAATTCTTGCGGTGCTTGGCCATTGGCTAAACGCCGTGCAAACAGCTTGTTGAAAATAGTGCGCTGCGCCGGCTTACTGAAATCAAAAGACTCACTCAGCTCCTCGCCATCCTCAGCGTGATAGCTGACTTTCAGTTTGCTGGCATGGGCATTGAGCGTGATTCCTGCACAACGAATGACCATGGCATCTTTGAGTTTGAGCGCATCGCGCAGTTGATCATCAGGATCAATAATGGCTTTTTTACACTGATGGCAATTGCGTGCGGCGATATCATTTTCGCTGCCGCAGTGCGGGCATTCCTTAAAGCGAAAACGGTAATCGCACTGCTCAGGTGTTGTCGGCTCATCCTCGTCGTCCCACTCCAGCAAACCATGACAACGGCGACCGTAGTGTTCCGTTACCTGCCCTGCACCGTCTGTTTTACCCCAAAAAATATTAGCAAAACCACAGCCGGGGCACAGCACCTGCACGGGTTCGCTGTCGGAGTTAGGTTTTTTCTCGCCGACTTCTGGATGGTACAAATTGACATTATTGCCGGTGTAATCAATCACCAAACAATCTTTTTTACCCTCATCTAAGCGTAAGCCACGGCCGACAATCTGCTGATACAAACTCACTGACTGAGTCGGACGTAAAATGGCAATAAAGTCCACATGGGGCGCATCAAAACCGGTGGTGAGCACCGAGACATTCACCAGATATTTTAATTGGCGCTGCTTAAAACGCTGAATCAATGCATCCCGCTCACGCTGATCAGTCGCGCCAGTAATTAAGGCGGTCTGCTCTGGCGGCAAATAGCCGGTGATCTCTTTGGCATGATCCACCGTTGCAGCAAAAATCATCACTGCTTGGCGCTCAACCGCTAACTCCACCACCTGCTCAATAATGGCGCGGGTCACGCGCTGGTGCTTGCCGAGTAACTCATTGACATCTTTTTCTGCGTACTCGCCAAAGCGATTCTGCGCCAGCGCGGAGAAATCATATTGCGCCACAGTAGCGTCGACTAAATCAGGCTTAGTCAGATAACCGCGATTAATCATGTAAATCAGCGGTAGCTCATAAATGCAGTGCACAAAAGGCTTGTCCTCTTCGCTGCGCACAAAGCCTCGGTAGTGATAGCGATAAATCCAACCCATGCCTAAACGATAGGGCGTAGCGGTCAGCCCCAGCACTTTTAGGCCTGTGTTTTGTTGGCGTAACTGCTCGATAATCCGTTGATACTGACTGTTTTCATCACCACTGATGCGATGGCATTCATCAATAATGATCAAGGAATACTCATCTTGAAACCGGTCAAGATTGGCCGCCACCGACTGGACACTGGCAAAAGTCACCTGATGACGGTTTTCTTTACGCTTTAATCCGGCTGAGAAAATCCCGCCCTGCACGCCATAGCTTTGATATTTAGCATGGTTTTGCTCCACCAGCTCTTTAACGTGCGTGACCACCAATATTTTACGCCGCGCCAAACGCGCCAGCTCAGCAATCACCAGGCTTTTACCCGCACCGGTGGGCAAGACAATCACCGCTGAGTCATCGGATTTACGAAAGTGTTTGAGCGTGGCATCCACAGCTTCT
>JAAZJF010000271.1 GCA_012800475.1 Gammaproteobacteria bacterium | reverse complement strand
GTGGCTGATCCAGGTTGGGCTTATGGTTTGTACTTCGGTATTACCGGACCGATGTCGATGGGGCTGCCCGTGTTGTCGGTGGATGGGTTGTTTAACCTTGATCGCTGCTTGGATGTCGCCAAGAAATATAAAGTCAATAACCTCGCTGGTGCGCCCACGGTGTTTCGGATGTTGATTGCTTCAGGTGCGAAAGTGGTTGATCAGTGGAAAGGTCAGCTGCGTGTGGTGAGTAGTGCGGGCGAGCCTTTGAATCCTGAAGTGATTCGTTGGTTTAAAGAGCATTTAGATGTCGCGATCAACGATCATTATGGCCAAACCGAAATGGGCATGGTGCTGTGTAATCATCATAATCTTGAGCACCCTATGCACATTGGTGCTGCAGGTTATGCTTCGCCTGGTCACCGTGTTGTGGTGGTGGATGAGCAAGAACTGACAGAGTTACCTGTTGGCGTGCCCGGTATTTTATCGGTTGATACTGAACATTCGCCGATGTTCTGGTTTAACGGCTATAAAGATATGGAAACCAAATCCTTCCAGGGGCGTTACTACCTGACCGGTGATACAGCTGAGCTGAACAGTGACGGCAGTATCAGTTTTGTCGGGCGCTCAGATGATGTCATCAGTACTTCAGGTTACCGTGTCGGTCCCTTTGATGTGGAGAGTGCTTTGCTTGAGCATCCAGCAGTGGTTGAGGCGGCGGTGGTGGGTAAGCCTGACGAGCAACGTAACGAAATCATTAAAGCTTTTGTGATCTTGCAGGATGGTTTTGAAGGTACGCCAGAACTCGCGGAAGAGTTACGTATTCATGTGCGCAACCGCCTAGCTGCGCACGCCTATCCGCGTGAAATTGAATTCCCTACTGAGTTACCCAAAACGCCGAGTGGCAAAGTGCAACGCTTTATTTTGCGGATCAATGAAATCAATCAATACAACGAGCAAAAACAAGCCCAGCAAGCGGCCTGCTAATTTTAAGGATGTACTATGCGTGTAGCTGAACATACATTTGTAATCACGGGTGGCGCCTCAGGTTTAGGCGCCGCCACGGCGCAACATTTAGTCGAGCAGGGTGCGAGTGTCCTGCTGCTGGATATCAATGAAGCCGCTGTAGTGGCACAGGCCCAACGATTAGGTGAGCGTGCACTGGGTGTGGCTTGCGATATTTGCGATAGTGAGCAAGTGCAGCAGGCTTTAGATGCAGGCGTGCAGCGCTTTGGTGCGCTGCATGGTTTGATTAACTGTGCGGGTATTGTTGGGGCACAGCGTATTTTAGGACGCAAAGGGCCGCATGATTTAGCCGACTTTTCGCGGGTGCTCAACATTAACGTGGTGGGCAGCTTTAATATGCTGCGCCTAACCACGCAGATGATGGCCGAGAACGAGCCCAATGCCGAAGGCGAGCGTGGTGTGGTCATTAATACGGCATCGGTTGCAGCTTATGATGGTCAACTGGGTCAAGCCGCTTATGCTGCCTCTAAAGGCGCGATTGTCAGCTTAACTTTACCTGCTGCCCGCGAATTAGCCCGTCACGGTATTCGCGTGATGACCATTGCACCTGGGGTGTTTGAAACACCGATGATGGCCGGTATGACCGAAGAGGTGCGCGCCAGTTTGTGTGCCGACGTACCTTTTCCGCCGCGCTTAGGTCAAGCCTCAGAATATGCAGCCTTAGCTCAACATATTATTGAAAACACCATGCTCAATGGTGAAGTGATTCGCATTGATGGTGCGTTACGTATGGGGATTAAATAATATGGCGACGCATGATCCAGTGGTGATTGTCAGTATGGCGCGCACCCCGATGGGCGGTTTTCAAGGCGCTTTACAGAGTGCTACCGCGCCTCAACTCGGTGCAGCAGCAATTCAAGCGGCGGTGGCCCGTGCGCAGTTAGCGCCTGAGGCTGTGCAAGAAGTGATGTTTGGTTGTGTATTGCCTGCAGGTTTAGGGCAAGCGCCGGCGCGTCAAGCTGCACTGGGTGCTGGCTTAAACGAGCATACAGTGGCCACAACGGTCAATAAAATGTGTGGCTCGGGCATGCAAACCGTGATTATGGCGCATGATGCCTTGCTCGCTGGCTCCGTGGATGTGGTGGTGGCTGGTGGCATGGAAAGCATGTCCAATGCGCCGTACTTGCTGGATAAAGCGCGTGCCGGTCATCGCATGGGGCATGGTAAAGTCACCGATCATATGTTTATGGATGGTCTTGAAGATGCCTACGATAAAGGCCGTTTGATGGGCAGTTTTGCTGAAGACAGCGCCCAAGCCTATGGCTTTACCCGTGAGCAGCAAGATGATTTTGCTGAGCAATCATTACTGCGCGCACAAGAGGCGATCAGCCAAGGCTGGTTTGCTGAAGAGATTGTGCCGGTTGAGATCGCCCAGCGCAAAGGCAGTGTGACGGTGAGCGAAGACGAGCAGCCACCCAAGGCGGATCTGGCGAAAATACGCCAACTGCGCCCGGCTTTTAGTCAAGATGGTACCGTCACCGCAGCCAACTCCAGTTCAATTTCTGATGGTGCTGCAGCCTTAGTATTGATGCGCCAAAGTGAAGCGCAGCAGCGCGGCTTGACACCGATCGCCGTGATTCGTGGCCACAGTGCTCATGCCGCTGCACCGCACTTATTTACCAGCGCACCGGTGGGCGCCATTCATAAATTGCTTGAGCGCACAGGTTTAACTTTAGATCAGGTTGATTTATTTGAAATCAATGAGGCCTTTGCTGTTGTTACTATGATTGCGATGCGCGAGTTGAATTTACCCGCAGACAAAGTCAACGTACATGGCGGTGCCTGCGCTTTAGGCCACCCGATTGGTGCATCAGGGGCGCGTATCTTAGTGACTTTGCTCGCCGCGCTGAAACAAAAAAATAAGCGCTTAGGGGTTGCAGCGATTTGCATTGGTGGTGGTGAAGCCACTGCGATAGCTGTTGAATTACTGGCTTAATACACATACTTTTAATGGGGTGCATACCGCACTCTATTAATTGCTGAGGATTTTGATTTATGACACATGCAGTTGAAACCTATAAGAAAGCTCAACACTTAGAGTTGACCGATAAACTGGTTGTAGAGATGCGTGGACATACCGCTCTTTTAACGCTCAATAACCCATCCGCGAACACTTGGGATGCCGATATGCTGCAAGGTGTGCGTCAGTTGGTTGAGCACCTCAATGGCGATAAAGATATTTATGCTTTAGTCGTTACAGGGGCTGGCGAGAAATTTTTTAGTGCTGGCGCCGACTTGAAAATTTTTGCAGGTGGCGATAAAGCCATGGCACGTAAAATGGCGCGCTTATTTGGCGAGGCATTTGAAGCCCTCAGCAACTACCGTGGTGTCACCATTGCCGCCATTAACGGTTATGCCATGGGTGGTGGTTTGGAATGTGCTTTGGCGTGTGATATTCGTGTCGCAGAAGAGCAGGCACAGATGGCGCTACCTGAAGCCACTGTGGGTTTACTACCCTGTGCGGGCGGTACACAAAAGCTATCTTGGCTGGTGGGTGAAGGCTGGGCTAAGCGTATGATTTTATGCGGGGAGCGTATTGATGCACGCACCGCTGAGCGTATTGGTTTAGTTGAAGAAGTTGTGGGGCAGGGGCAGGCATTAAATAAAGCCTTGGAATTGGCAGATAAAGTGGCCAAGCAAAGCCCTGTGGCTGTGCGCTTAATTAAACCTTTGATTCAAGGTGCACGCACGCACGCGCCAGATCATTGGTTGCCTGCTGAGCGTGAGGCCTTTGTTGATTTATTTGATGCGGCTGATACCACTGAAGGTGTGAGTGCATTCTTAGAGAAGCGCAAAGCGCAGTGGACCAATAGCTAACTGAGCGTTTTAGTGTAGAAGACTGCACAAACAATGCAGCCTCAATTTTGCCTGTCGTGTGGATAGGCAGATTTGAGGCTTTTTTGTAGCTGTTGATGCCACGGCTTGAAGTCTCATCTATCAGCGCTGGCAAGCAAGGGTTGAGCCGCCGTAGCCATATTGCAGGCTAGGGCGGTTTGAGCAGATTAGCCTTGTGATAATAACTGGCGTAACTCAATAATGGCTGCGTTAGCCCGCGATACATAGTTAGCCATCACCAGCGAGTGGTTGGCTAAAATGCCGTAACCGTCGCCATTGAGCACCATAGGACTCCACAATGATTCTTGCGCTGCTTCAAGTTCGCGAATGATTTGACGCACGCTAATGGTGGCGTTCTTTTTAGCAATCACGTCAGCAAAGTCAATTTCTATCGCGCGTAAGAAGTGCGACAGCGCCCAAGCTTGACCGCGCGCCTCATAAAAGACGTTATCAATTTGCAACCAAGGCGTTTTAATAATTTCTTCTTTCACACCTTTATTGTTTTTCACTGAAGCGACATACGTGCCATCAACATCGATTGTCTCGTCCAGATCCATATTGAGGCGTGCTTTACCCACACTGGCTGATAAGCGTTGCGACAATGAACCTAAGCGAGTTGCGACATCACCTAACCAGTTGTTGAGGTTATCGGCGCGTGCATAAAACTGTGTATTTGATTTGCTTGGGTCACTTAAGCGCGTTAAGTAGCGTTCCAGTGATTTAATACCTAAGCGGTACTCATCTTCAGTGGCAGGTAACACCCAGCTTTTATTATCAAAGTTAAAGCGTGGTTCGGCTTTGGCCAAGTCAGCATCTTCAGCGGACTGTGATTGTGAGCGCGCGAAGTCTTTACGCAAGGCACGTGATAAGTCACGCACTTGCACTAAAACGCCGTATTCCCATGAAGGCATATTATCTAACCAAATACCCGGTGGTGCGTAGTCATTGGTGAGGTAACCGCCGGGTTTTTCCAGCAGAGTTGCGGCCACTTGCTTGAGTGTTTCCACGGTGGTGTAGCCGTTGACTAAAGAGCGCTGTGCTTTTTCAGCAGACTGTTGGGCGTGTTCTTGTACCGGGAAAGCATCCGGTTCTTGACTCCAATACCAACCGATAATCAGTGTGGCAATCAGGTAAAGCCCTAAAACAGTGAGAAGTGTGCGACTGAACCAAATGCCACCCAGGTAGCTTTTAACATCGTCGACTGAATCATTAACTTGGTCACGAGCATTTCGTGAGCGTTTTTTCCAATTGAGCATGAGTAAGCCCTTGTATTGCGTTTGGTGAACAGTCTGGCGTAACTGCTGTGTGTATTGCGTCTACTATAGAGTATGCCATAGCAGTTGTGCAGGCCATTGACGAACATTTATCCGCCAGCCTGCAGAACATCGAGCGCTCTATAGTCACTTCATACAGTTATAAATATATCGTCATACCTGTATATTGTAACAAGGTCAATGAAATATTGGCTGTTTTAGCATAGATGTAGTATGTTGAGTTGCAGTACATCCCGCTTAAATACATGGCGGTTAACGGAGCGATATAGGGTATGACAGGTTCTCAGGAGCAGCATTTACAGCGTTTAAAACAGCACTTTGCTCAGCGAGTGATTAATCAGTCGCGTCAGCTTTTAGAGCTGTGGCAGAACTTGCACAGTACGCAGTGGAGCGCCCAAGAACTGACGAATATGCAAGAAGCCTCGCAGCGTTTATTACGTTATGCCGAGCGTTTTGAGCAGCCTGAACATGTGTATATCGCTCAGCAGTTACTGGATATCCTGTCGGCTATTCAAGCCAATGGTAATCGCTTAAACAGCTACTTTATTGAAAGCATCACCCGTCTTTTACAGCAGCTCTTACAAACGGGCTTGCGCGATGGCGAGCAGATTGATCAGGTTTTTTTGCCAACGATGGTGCGCAAACCCATCTATATTGCTTTGCGCAGCGCCGAACAGGCACAGCATTTAGCCCAGCAACTGCAATCGTTTTATTTTCAGGTAGAAGTGTTTGCCAATGGCGCTGGTTTTTTACAAGCGCTGGCGCGCCGGCATCCTGCGGTGATTGTGTTGGATATCAACTTTGCCGCAAAAAACTACGGTTTAGAATTAGCGCGGCAACTCAAGCAAGAACACGACACGCAGATTCCCATTTATTTCTATAGTAAAACATCGGTCGATGCACAAACACAGTTGGCTGCAGTGCGTGCCGGTGGTGAAGCGTTTGCAGTGGATGTGTTAGATGCATCGAGCGTGCTGGAAAAGCTGGAAACTTGGGTGTCTACGGTGCAGGCTGAGCCATATAAAGCGCTGGTTGTAGATGATTCAAAAACACAATCTGCCTTTACTGAGAGCGTTCTTAATTCTGCCGGTGTAGTGACTCGAGCGATCAACGATCCCACGCAGGCATTGATTGAGCTTTTAGACTTTGATCCGGATGTGGTGATTTTAGATTTATATATGCCGCAGTGCGATGGGCCTGAATTGGCTAAAGTCATACGTTTTCATGATCGTTTTGTCGGTGTGCCCATTATTTACTTATCGGCTGAAAATGATCTGGACAAACAACTCAATGCGCTCAGTGAAGGCGCTGATGACTTTTTAATGAAGCCGGTTAAACCCAGTCATTTAGTTGCCACGGTGCGCAATCGCGCGATTCGTGCCCGTTACATAAAATCACGTTTGCTGCGTGACAGCTTAACCGGCCTGTTTAACCACACACATATTTTGCAGTTGCTTGATGATGCCCGTAACCGCGCGCAAAAAACGCAACAGCCAATGTGCTTTGTAATGATTGATATCGATCACTTTAAACAGGTGAATGACACTTACGGGCACTTGGTTGGCGATAAAGTTATTAAAAGCTTAGCGCTCTTTTTAAAGCAGCGTTTGCGCCGCACCGATTCTATTGGGCGTTACGGTGGCGAAGAATTTGCGGTGATTTTACCCAATACAGATGCAGAGTCAGCACAAAAGGTGATCAATGATATTCGCCAGCGTTTTTCGCAAATACGCTTTGCCACTGATGCAAGAGATTTAATGTGCACTTTCAGCGCCGGTATTTTCGCATACGATGGTCAGGCAGATACCGTGGCATTAACGGTATTAGCCGATCAGGCGTTGTATGCGGCTAAACATGCGGGGCGCAACACAGTTGAAATCTATGTCGCGCCTGAACTCTAGTCTATAACGCGATTAGCGTGCTGCTTTACGCACACTTTTAAGCAACTCTTCGTTGGGGTGGCCATCGGCTGCTAAACCTTGTGACTGTTGAAAGTCGCGCACGGCCTGGCGTGAATTCACACCGATAATCCCATCAGGATTGCCACTGTCAAATCCTAAAGAATTGAGCAGCGTTTGCAGTTCGACGCGTTCGGTACGGCTGAGCATACGCTCATGCTTTGGCCAAACAACGGGCGCACTATAATCGCCTTTCAAAGCATTGGCCAACAGCCCGATGGCTAAGGCATATGAGGATGAGTTGTTGTACTTTAAGATGCTGCGAAAGTTATCTAAAAGTAAATACGCCGGACCGTTATGGCCGCTGGGTAAGAATAAAGTGGCTTGCTGTTGTTTGAGTGGGCGTAGGTTGATCTTGTTACGCGGCTTAATCCCTAAAGCTTGCCACTGGGCTAAGGTCTTTTTGAGTGCGCCATCAGCCAGAATATAATCAAAGTCACGGCTGGGTAACTCAACTTCAAAACCCCAAGGCTGATTGTGTTGCCAGCCCGATAAGCTTAAGTAATTCGCTGCAGAGGCCAGAGCATCATCGCTTGAGCGCCAAATATCACGGCGGCCATTGCCATCAAAATCGACTGCATATTGGCGGTATGTGGTGGGCATAAATTGAGTTTGCCCCATCGCCCCAGCCCATGAGCCGAGCATCGCATTGGGGCTGATATCGCCTTCTTGTAAAATATGTAAAGCGGCCAGCAATTGACTGCGCCAAAAGGCGCTGCGGCGACCTTCATAGGCTAGAGTGGCCAGTGAACGAATGACATTTTTGCTACCAATGTTTTGACCGAAACCACTTTCCATGCCCCAAACGGCCACCAAAATGCTGGGGTCTACCTGATAGCGTGACTCGATGGCGCGTAAGACTTTAGCGTGCTCAGCCAGCAGTGCTTTACCCCGTGCAACACGCCAAGAGGAAACAGCACTGTCTAAGTATTCCCACACTGGGCGACTGAACTCAGGTTGGCTTTGATCGGCAGCAATGACTTGTGGATCCAGCGTTAAACCAGCAAAAGCCTGTTCAAATAATAAGGGTGTGATGCCCTCGTTGAGCGCTTGCATGCGCAAGCCTGCGCGCCAGTCAGCAAAGCTGCGTTGCGTGGCTAAAGGCGTGCTCGATTGGGTGCTAGGGGATGCGCTGGGTGTTATTAAAGGGGCGGGTGTGGCTGCAAAAGCTGGGCCGCATAACAATCCAATGGTGATCGCACAATAAAAAGAAGAAAAGCGCTCAAGCATGGGTCATCTCGATGTGTAGTAGGACTCAACTTTAACATGCTGAGCGGTATTATAAAGTCGGCTTAATCACAATAATGTACTGTTGATCATAAAGGCAATAGGCAATCTTAAGCCGCTAGAGAAAGAAAAGCCTCTGGGCCATACGACACAGAGGCTTGTTTGTTGCGGCGGTAACTGCCTTTACCTTTTTTCGCCTGTTCTTGGCGGCTGCGAAACAGCGGTTGGGCAATAATGGATTTGGCTTTGTTGGTGCGTTTTTCACAACGCTTGCTCATGGCTTACTCCTTGTGAATGCAGGGCTCATAGTCAGTGAGTTTTAAATAAAGTGTCAATCGACTATCGAATGATCTCTAAGCTGACTGTTGTTACATTTCATCAGACCCACTGCAGCTTAAAAAGTGCAGTGGCTGATGAAATATAAATAGCGTTACGCTAAGCGCTTGTAACGTACGCGCTTGGGTTGCGCGGCAGCATCGCCCAAACGTTTCTTACGATCGGCTTCGTATTCAGTGTAGTTGCCTTCAAAGAAGACAACGCTGGAGTCATCTTCATAAGACAAGATGTGCGTAGCGATACGGTCTAAGAACCAACGGTCGTGCGAGATCACAATGGCTGAACCTGGGAAGTCCAATAGGGCTTCTTCCAATGCGCGTAAAGTTTCCACATCGAGGTCGTTGGACGGCTCATCGAGCAGCAGCACGTTAGCGCCTTGTTTCAGTGTTAAGGCTAAGTGCAAACGACCACGCTCACCACCGGACAAGTCCTTAACAAACTTTTGCTGATCAGAGCCCTTAAAGTTAAAGCGACCCACATAACCACGTGATGGCACTTCATAGTTACCGACTTTAATCATGTCGTAACCGTCAGAAATCTGCTCCCAGACGGTTTTAGAGCCATCCAGACTGTCACGCTGCTGATCAACGCTTGCGAGTTTGACGCTATCGCCGATAATGATTTCGCCTGAGTCAGGTTGTTCAACACCCATGATCATGCGGAACAGTGTGGACTTACCCGCACCGTTACCACCGATCACGCCCACAATGGCACCTTTAGGCAGGGTGAATGACAGGTCATCCAGCAGAACACGGTCACCGTAGGCTTTGCTCACGCCTTTGATTTC
>JAAZJF010000270.1 GCA_012800475.1 Gammaproteobacteria bacterium | reverse complement strand
CTGCGCGAGCAGTGTGACAAGCACGGTGTAGTGTTGATTTTTGATGAAGTGATGACCGGTTTCCGTGTGGCTTTAGGCGGTGCGCAGGCCTTATACGGCGTCACGCCAGACCTCTCCACCTTCGGTAAAATTATCGGTGGTGGTATGCCAGTGGGTTGCTTTGGCGGTCACCAGAAAATCATGTCGCACATTGCGCCTTTAGGTCCGGTGTACCAAGCAGGTACTTTATCGGGTAATCCTTTGGCTATGGCTGCGGGTTTAACCACGCTGAAACTGATCAACCGCCCGGGTTTCCATGATGAATTAACGGATTACACAGCGCGTTTGCTCAAAGGTTTACAGGAACGTGCTGATGCAGCAGGTATCCCTTTCACCACCACACAAGCGGGTGGAATGTTTGGGATTTACTTCTCTGAGCGCAAAAACATCACCAGCTTTGAAGATGCGACCAGTAGCAATATTGAGCACTTCAAACAGTTCTTCCACTTGATGCTCGAAGGCGGTGTGTACTTAGCGCCCAGTGCGTTTGAAGCAGGCTTTACCTCGATTGCACTGGGTGATACTGAACTCAAAATCACTTTAGATGCAGCAGAGCGTGCGTTTGCACAGATGAAAAGCTAAGCACCTTATTAGCTGATAAAAAACGCCCGTTGATTCGGGCGTTTTTTATGGGTGCTGTGTTGTTTGTCGTGCTTAAAGGTTTGGGTGCCTGTCGTGCTGCGCTGTTGCTGTTCTTCCGTCGACGAACCCATCCTGGGTTCAACTCCGGCGCTACGCCATCCATGGCTACGCTCGTCACAGCAACAGCGCAGCACTCATCAATCCCCTATAGGGTTTGCATGATTACACTATAAAAGACAAAAACCGTTGCGGATTAAATAATGGCACAGTCAATTGCAACAACCCGCTTGTGCATCTAGCTTTTGCTTTTATTTCTAACGATAAACTCACCAACAACATCAATGTTCAACAAGCAGCTCGCTCGTGACGCGGCCAGCAAGCCATGGATGGCGAGCGCCCGAATTGAGGCAGGAAGCCTCATTGAGGGAAAAGCGCCACGAGCGAGCTGCGCCATACACAGATATTGCATCTGCCGCTAAGGCTAACAACACACAACAAAACCGGAATTACTCAGCTAAGCGTTTCAACACATCAGGCAACTGGGAAATCTGACTGATCTGCGCATCAGGCTCGCGCTCGCCGGTCCAAATGCTGCGCTCAGGATTAAACCACACCGTACGCATACCCACTTGTTGCGCGCCAAACACATCATCTTGCGGGTGATCACCAATATGCACACTCTGCGCCGCCGGCACTTGCGCACGAGCTAAAGCCGTTAAAAACACCTGCGGCTCAGGTTTAGCCATACCCAACATATCCGCATTCAGAGCAAAAGAAAAATACTCACCCAACCCCACACGACGCACATCAGCGTTGCCATTGCTTAACGCACCCAACATATACTCACGGCGCAACTGCTCTAAAGTCGGCAACACATCGCTAAATAACTCAACATTTTGCCGCGCCGCTAAAAACACCTGAAACGCCTGCTCAGCAATTTCCTGCGCTTCAATGGGCGCATAGCCCGACTGCAATAAAGCTCGGCGCAACACCTGATAACGCAACTCACTGACCTGACGATCCAAGTGCGGTTGCAACTGCACCACCTCAGCACGCAACTGCTGCAAACGCTCCACAGTTAACACCTCTAAGCGCGTAGCATGCTCGGCTAACCACGCCCGTAAAGTTGTATCTGCGGCAATAATCACCGGCTTCACTGACCACAAAGTGTCATCTAAATCAAAGGTAATTAAGCGAATGCTCATGATGTTGGTTTCCGTTTAGCGCGTGGATGTGCTTGATCATAGACTTGCGCTAGATGTTGAAAATCAAGATGAGTATAAATTTGCGTGGTACTGATATCCGCATGCCCAAGTAATTCTTGTACGGCACGCAAATCATGCGATGACTCTAAAATATGACTGGCAAAAGAGTGGCGCAACATATGCGGATGTAGATGCTGCCCTAGATCGCGCGAGCCTGCTAAACGTACCCGCTCACGCACTAACTGTGGACTCATGCGCCGACCGCGCACACCAATAAACAAGGCTTGATCGTGCGATTTCACCTGCCCGCGCACCGCCAACCAGCGCTCAACTGCTGCCACTGCTTGACTGCCCACCGGCAACATTCGTTGTTTATTACCTTTACCCAGCACCACCACCAAGCCTTGCGCTAAGTCCACATCAACAATATTGAGCCCCACCAACTCTGACAAACGCAGACCTGATGAATACAGTAATTCTAAAATCGCATGGTCACGGCAGCTGGAAAAATCATCCGCCACAGGACTATCGAGCAATTGCTGAGCACGGTCTACATCCAAAACCTTGGGCAATTTACGCGGCCCTTTAGGTGGTCGAATGCCCGCAGCAGGGTCGTGCTGACACACAGCTTCACGAATTAAATACGTGTATAAGCCACGCACCGCGGATAACAACCGCGCAATACTACGTCCCGCTAAGCCGCCTTTATGCAGCTGTGCCACAAGCTCACGCAGTTGCGCGACTTGCAGATCACGCCAATGCTGTATCTCCTGCGCCTTAGCCCAGTCGATAACCTTGGCCAGATCACTTCGATATGCGCTGAGCGTATGCGCTGATACTTGACGCTCGACCTGCAAATACGTCAAAAAAGCAGTCAACTGAACTTGCATAAACACCTCATATCAAGACGCTTACTTCACTGCTCGCAATGACGCCAACATCGAAGGCAGCACCCGCGCCAGCACGTCAGCTAAATAGGTTAAAAACAACGTATCCATGGAGCTGTTGTAATGCTGCTGATCATCACTGCCAACAGCCAACACGCCCTGAATACCATTGTGTTCTAAAGTGACCACTGCAGCAGACTGAATATGCTCGGCTTGCTCTTGGCCAAAGAGAAAAACCAACTCTTTAGCACGCAACACGCCACAAAAAGCTTTATGACTGACTAACAGCCCACCAATGTGCTGCTGCGCAGCTTTCAGCGTGGTGCTGCGACCAATGCTGATCGGCTTATCATGGAACAGCGTCAAACTGGCAAAAGGCACTTGAAATGAGTGGCGCAGACTATCGTCCACAATCCCCACCAACTCATCGACAGTCTGTGCTTCCAGCATTTCTAAAATCAGGCGGCGAACCTTATCAAACAAGCGATCATTATCCCGCGCGACATCCATCAACTCGGTCAAACGGTTATGCATATCGACATTACGTTCACGTAACACCTGCATTTGTCGCTCAACTAATGAAATGGCACTGCCGCGTTTATGCATAATGCGCATCTGTAACAGCAACTCATCCTCATCTTGAAAAAAATCAGGATGAGCCGCCAAATAGCTCGCAACCTGCTGTGCTGTGACAGCAGACTTGGCTTTCTTTACAGTACTCATATACGGATTTGCCCTTCATAAATACGCGTTGCCAATCCAGTGATCCACACCTGCTGCGCGACGCGATGGAATCGACACTCTATGCCACCCTCGCTCGACTGGATTTGCACCTCAGAACTCACCCAGCCTTGCTCAATAGCATATAGCGCTGCGGCACACACGCCGTGATGAAAGTGCTCTATATCACCCCGGCCTAACTGCCAAGTACGCAGACTCAGTGTTTGCACATCCTGCACCTGCAATGCAGTGATCAAAGTATTATCACAAGCCTGTACCTGCTGCGCCACATGCTCGGCCAATTCAGCCATCGGTGCCTGTACTACATCAGCCACAGCGAGCACCGCATGCAGTCCATGCAACGACACCAAGTTGACATCTGTAGCGCGCAACCAGGCTGACGGCTCAGTATAAGAGCGAGGTAAAGCAATAGTCTCAGCCAACACAGAGGCCGCAGCTAAAGGTACAGACACTGAACCATCGGCATGCACTTCAACGTCAATCACCGCATGGCGTAGTTCAATACGCATCTGTGCCTTAGAAATCAAACGTTTATCAGCGACTAAGCGCGCAACACACCACAGATCGCTGGCCAGCCAGTCCACTTCAGTGCCGCTGGTATCAAAGACCCGACAACTGAAGTCAACATCAGGATGTTGCGGCACTTCAATTAAAGCTAAGCGCTCAAAGCCAACGCCAGTGCGCCGCTCACTCCAAGCGCGCATCTGCTGCGGTTGGATATAGGCATACTGACTGATTAAGTCGAGCACCATTAAGTCGTTGCCAAAGCCATGCATTTTAGTAAAACGCAGGAGCATGTCAGAACTCCGGCAATAAGCTTTCGTGAGCAAACAACTCTTCTATGGTTTCACGT
>JAAZJF010000269.1 GCA_012800475.1 Gammaproteobacteria bacterium | reverse complement strand
GTGTTGGTTTCTTCGTCAAAGCTTGCGCTCTGCCACGGTGCACCACCACCTTGACTCCAGGCTTCTTTTTTACCCGTTGGGTGATTTGGATCATCGGGCCATGACGGCGCTTTAATATCACCGGTTGGCGTGCTGTCTTTACCGTTGAGGCGGCCCATATGGCCTTCAACAAATGGACGCATCCATACTTCTTCACCGGTATCAGGGTCGCGGGCAAAGAGTTTGCCCACTACACCAAACTCATCACCGGAGCTGCCGTGAATCAGCAGGACTTTGCCGGTTTTGGCGTCTTTGGCCATGGTGGGCGCACCCGTCATGGTGTAACCGGCGGCGTGATCACCGAATTTCTTATTCCAGATCACTTTACCGGTGTCTTTATTGAGTGCCACAACGCGCGCATCCAGTGTACCGAAGAACACTTTATCGCCGAAGATCGACACGCCACGGTTGACGACGTCACAGCACGGACGAATATCGTCAGGCAAGCGGTGGCTGTAGTTCCACAAGCGCTCACCGGTTTTGGCATCCAGTGCCCAGACGCGAGAGTAAGAACCGGTGACATAAATAATGCCATCGTGAATGACGGCTTGAGATTCTTGGCCGCGTTGCTTTTCATCACCAAAAGAATAAGTCCAAGCTGGGGTCAGCTTAAACACGTTGTCTTCGTTGATTTTAGCCAGCGGGCTATAACGCTGGGCATTGGTGCCCATACCGTATTGCAATACGTTGGTGGTGGTAACGTGGTCTTGCGCAATATCTTCCCAGGTAACAGGTTTGGCAAAGCTTAAGTTGGTGCTCACTAAAGCAGCACCAAGAATGAGGCCCTTAACAGCAAGGGCTAAGGGTTTGGCAGAGCTGGGTGATTGTCTTGTTATCATTGCTTTACTTCCCATGGTTGCATGTTGTGAGTCTTGCGCCTTTTAATCGCGCAGTGACGGTCTCCATGGTGTGAAAGTATGAGCATAATAAATACGGAATTTTTCCCGCAAGAGGCGGGAGTTTTTCCCAGTTGCCGGCTCAATTGGCAGTGCTTCTAAAACCAGTTATTTGTATACCTTTGCGCTTACTACTAAGGGCTTGGTTGTCGACCACTAAAGCAGGGTTCTCCTGGGCGCACAGCATTTCTACCATAAAACCAGTGTTCAACTTCATGGCGAACGTCTTGCGTACTATTTTAAATGGTGAAAATGATGAATAAGAAAAATGCAGTGTTCGGAGCGTTAATCGCAGCCACTTTAGGGTTTTCAGCAGCAGTGTATGCGCACGGCGATATGGTGCCGCAAAGTGTGAATACCGGCGACTTAGAAGCATTAGGTGATGAGTGGCGCGAGAGCAATCCGTATCGTGCACCCAGTGAGCAAAATGCCTTAGCTATTGAGATTGGCTCGTCAGCCTATAACCAGAACTGCGCGCGCTGCCATGGTTTGGAAGCGATGTCGGGTGGTATTGCCCCAGATTTGCGCGAACTGCCCGGCGATGCGGACAGTGATGAGTGGTACAAAGAGCGCGTGATCAATGGTGCGGTGCGTAACGGTGCGGTGTATATGCCGCGTATGGCTGACCATATAAGCCAAGAAGCTTTGTGGGCGATTCGCTCATATATTGAAAGCCGCGCTGAGCTGCAATAATTGTTTTGGGCTGCGCAGGCTGCGGCGTTATAGCCTGAGATAAAGCTCAAGATAGGCAATGTGCTGAAGGATATTAAACCTGCAGTACCAGCGCAGCCACTGAGTGCAATCAAGTACATACCTGTGTCGCGCCATGCATTGTTGCTGCAGTACAAGGAGAGTTCTGCTGCAGCCTAGGTTTGAATATGCAAAAGCGCGTACCTATTGAATCGAGCTGGAGGTGCTATGAAAGCGCGCATTGTGTATGCCTTAGTCTTGTCCTTGGCGACAAGTTTAGCCAGCGCGGTAGAAGGCGATCCGCAGCCCTCGGTGATGTGGGATTATTTCCATACGCGTCTGTTGGACAGTGGTGACTTTGTCTTTGATGACAAGGTGCAAGTCAGGGTGCCGCCCTTTGCTGAAGATGCCCGCCAAGTGCCGGTGGAAGTGGATGCGCGCGCACTCAGCGGCAAGGTTGAGAAGGTGATGATTTGGGCGGAGCTCAACCCCATACCTCAGGTTTTAAACCTGTACCCCAGTGCCCAGTTGGAGAAATTTTTAGCGGTGCGTATCCGTGTCGAACAAGCGACACCGGTGCGCGCCGCTTTTTTAATGGATGACGGTGTGTGGCATGTCGGCTCAGCGCGTATTGAAGCGGCTGGTGGTGGTTGCAGCGCCCCCAGCGTGGTCCGCGCCGAAGAAGGTTGGGAAAGCCGTCTAGGGCAGGTGTTTGGTGCGCGCTTTAGCGACGGCGACAGCAGCCGACTGCGTATCAGTGTGTCGCATCCCATGGATAATGGCTTAGTGGGTTCTATTCCTGAGTTTTATGTCAATCAAGCCGAGTTGCGCGATGCCCAAGGTGCGGTGCTGGCGCGTTTGGATTTGTTTTCTGCGGTCAGTGAAAATCCCACTATTACTTTGCGGGTCAAAGGTCAGCCGCACACCCAGTTGTGGCTGCGTGATAACAACGGCAATGAGTTTTCTGCACAGATTCGTTAACGGTGTGAGCTTGATGCTATGCGATATACAGTCCTGCAACTTAGCCGGTCTATCTTGCTCGGCATGCAGAACGGGTGCTGCGCTGCACTGATGCTAAACAGGGCTGGCGCGTGTTTGAATTGTGACGAAAACCAATCAACTGGATCAATGAGGTGAGTGATGCGCAGACTGATACTGGTGATATGCGGCTGCTTATTGAGTGCTGGAGCTTGGGCAGACTATGTACTGACGCCCAAAGCCATCGCGCCCAATACCTATGTGGTGGAAGGCTCAACGGATAATTTCAGTAAAGACAATGGCGGCAATATTGTCAATGTGGCCTTTATTGTCACCGATGCCGGAGTCGTGGTCATCGACACAGGACCCTCGTTGGCCTACGGAAAAGCTTTGCGCGCCGCGATTGCGCAGGTGACTGAGCAGCCTGTGGTGCAAGTATTTTTAACCCACCACCATCCTGATCATGCGTTGGGTAACCAAGCCTTTGCCGATGTACCTATTGCTGCGTTAGCCGGTACGCAGCATTTGCTGCAGGAGGAGGGCGATCATCTGGCGGAAAATATGTACCGCATGGTTGGCGACTGGATGCGCGGCACGGAAGTTGTGTTGCCCACGCAAATCGTGGAGGCGGGCGTAATAGACATCGGTGGGCATCCGCTGCAAATCCTAGCCTACACAGGCCACACAGGTGCAGATTTAGCCTTGCTGGATCAGCGCACCGGTGTGTTGTTTGCTGGAGATTTGGTGTTTTATCAGCGTGCTTTAGCTACGCCGCATACCCCCGGTTTAGACAGCTGGCTGGCTGATATTGACAGCCTGCAAGCATTGCCTTGGAAGCTTATCGTACCTGGCCACGGCCCAGTCGCTAGCGATAACAGCCCCTTTGTGCAAATGCGAGATTACCTCGGCTGGCTCGACAACACTCTGCGCCACGCCGCGCAACAAGGCCTCGATATGAACCAAGTCCTACGCCTGCCCATCCCCGAACGCTTCGCCAGCATCAACCTCACTCGCTACGAACTGACCCGCACCGTCAGCCACCTCTACCCCCACTATGAGCAACAGCAATGGCAACGCATTGATCAATAGCGTGTAGTGACTTCTCACCGCCCTTAAAGGGCGATGCTTCTTGTTTCACAGGCTGCAACTTGGTATGACCAAGAATGACGCACGCCTCCACAAGCAGTAACGGCTTGCCCAGCCGCCTTTAATGCCAAAATAC
>JAAZJF010000406.1 GCA_012800475.1 Gammaproteobacteria bacterium | reverse complement strand
TAAAGTCCTTGCGGATACGTTTTTTCTCAGTATATGAGTAAGCCATCAGCGTTCCCCAGCTTGGTAACCTGCCTGTTGGATACTTCCGGCGGAAATACCCAGTAAATCGTGCAAACATTTATTTTTCTGTTTGCTCTTAGAGTTCTGCCTAAGCATCCACTCAGAGAAGAGCTAAAACAGAAAAAGGCCGGTGACATTAGCCACCAGCCATCAGCCCTTTGCACAGGCTGTTATGCAACATCGAACTTATTTAAGCTCGACTTTAGCACCTGCTTCTTCCAGCGTTTTAACGGCTGCTTCAGCTTCATCTTTCGATACATCTTCTTTAACAACGCCTGGCGCGCCATCAACAACTGCTTTCGCTTCTTTCAGACCTAAACCTGTGATTTCACGAACTGCTTTAATTACGCCAACTTTTTTCTCGCCAGCTTCTAACAGCATAACGGTGAATTCAGTTTGCTCTTCAGCCGCTGCAGCAGCAGGGCCAGCAGCAGGGCCAGCAGCTGCTGCTGCAGTTACGCCAAACTTCTCTTCCATTGCAGTGATCAGCTCAACAATTTGCATTACTGACATTTCTGAAACGGCGTTAAGGATATCTTCGTTAGTAAGAGCCATGACTCTATGCTTCCTATATTGGTGATGACTTAGCTAAGCCACCAAAATCAAAATTTTGTGTAAAGAACCAGAGCTTAAGCAGCTTCTGCTTCTTTCTGATCGCGAACGGCTGCCAAAGTACGTGCCAGCTTGCTGGTCGCGCCTTGCATCACGCTCATCAACTGAGATACCGCCTCGTCGAATGTTGGCAAAGTTGCCAATACGTCGATTTGGTTGGCTGCAATCAAGTTACCTTCAAAAGCGGCTGCTTTGATCTCAAACTTATCCTGACCTTTGGTAAACTCTTTGAAGATACGAGCGGCTGCGCCCGGATGTTCGTTAGAGAATGCAATCAAGGTCGGGCCTGTGAACACGTCATTGAGGATCTCATACTGAGTTCCTGCAACAGCGCGACGCAGCAAGGTATTACGCACAACACGTACATACACACCTGCTTCACGAGCCTCTTTACGGAGTCCGGTCATAGCGCCTACTGTCACGCCACGGGCATCAGCCACAACAGCGGAAAGGGCAGCTTGGGCAGCCTCGTTGACTTCAGCGACTATAGCTTTCTTGTCTTCGAGTCTAATTGCCACGGGTTTTACTCCTGCTTATTTCAATTCACTCAACTTACTGAGCGTTTATTTGGTGTCTGATCCATAAATGAATCGGGAGCACCATCTACGTAGGCTGGCATGTTTATCACACACCTCTTAAGGCTTACACCACCTACGGTCTTTGACGGCCCCCGCTAAGCAGGGACCCCAAAATAGTAAAGCAATAATTACGCTTGTAGGCTTGACTGATCAATGATCAGACCAGGACCCATAGTGCTGCTTAGCGTAACGCGCTTAATATAGATACCTTTTGATGCCGCCGGCTTTAAACGCTGCAGTTCAGCAATCAATGCTTCTGCGTTCTGCTTAAGCTTAGCTGGCTCAAAATCAATTTGTCCGATCGCAGCATGAATAATACCGTTCTTATCAGTACGGAAACGCGCTTGACCAGCTTTAGCATTGTTAACTGCAGTAGCTACATCAGGGGTAACGGTTCCAACTTTAGGGTTAGGCATTAGACCACGTGGACCTAAAACTTGACCGAGCTGACCAACAACGCGCATTGCATCTGGAGAAGCAATAACTACGTCATAGTTCAAGTCACCGCCTTTCATTTCAGCAGCTAAATCGTCCATACCAACTTTATCTGCACCGGCTGCCAAGGCTGCTTCAGCCGCTGGACCCTGAGCAAATACAGCTACACGTACAGTTTTACCTGTACCGTTTGGCATAACGGTTGCGCCACGCACAACTTGGTCAGATTTACGCGGATCAACACCAAGGTTAATTGCGATATCAACTGACTCTTTGAACTTAATAGTGGACAACTCACTTAATAAGCTTGCTGCCTCTTCAAATCCGTACTGCTTACCGTGCTCAACCTTAGCGGCAATTGCTTGTTTGCGTTTTGAAAGCTTCATTTTACGCCCTCCACATTCAAGCCCATGCTGCGTGCTGATCCAGCGATAGTACGTACAGCAGCTTCTAGTTCAGCTGCAGTCAAATCAGCTTCTTTAGTCTTTGCAATTTCTTCAAGTTGCTCACGGGTAACCGTGCCAACTTTATCAGTGTTCGGACGCGCAGAACCATTAGCCACACCTGCTGCTTTTTTCAGCAAGTAGGACGCTGGTGTACTTTTTGTTTCAAAAGTAAAGCTACGGTCGCTGTACACTGTAATAATTACAGGTGTTGGCAAGCCTGGTTCAACACCTTGGGTTTTTGCGTTAAACGCCTTACAAAACTCCATGATATTAACACCATGTTGACCTAGTGCTGGACCTACTGGTGGCGAAGGGTTCGCCTGTCCTGCTTTAACTTGCAGCTTGATATAAGCTTGAATCTTTTTAGCCATGATTCGCTCCGATATGGGTATAACGCCTTAAGGCTTCCCGACAATTTAACTGACAATCCTTTGACAAAAAAACCCCGCAACAGAAAGTTGCAGGGTGGCATCCGTAATCTCTTTACTCAGATTTTCTCAACCTGACTAAACTCCAACTCTACCGGTGTTGAGCGACCAAAAATAAGCACAGCAACTTGAATGCGGCTTTTTTCATAGTTCACTTCTTCAACAACGCCATTGAAGTCAGCAAATGGACCATCATTAACACGGACAGTCTCACCTGGCTCAAACAGTGTTCTTGGACGCGGCTTATCACCACTATCCTCTACACGACGCAATATCGCATCAGCTTCTTTTTCGGTAATTGGCGCAGGCTTATCTGCAGTCCCACCGATGAAGCCTAGCACTCGCGGCGTATCTTTAATTAAGTGCCAAGCTGCCTCACTCATTTCAACCTGAACTAAGACATAACCTGGAAAGAATTTTCGCTCGCTTTTACGCTTCTGGCCATTTCTCATCTCTACAACTTCTTCAGTTGGAACGAGAACATCACCAAACTCTTCTTCCATACCAGCGAACTTAATGCGCTCATTCAGATGACGCATAACTTGCTTTTCATAGCCTGAATAGGCGTGCACGACATACCAACGCTTAGCCACAGAGCACCTTTAACCTACAATCAATGAGACAAGCCACCCAAGGAGCGTATCAAGCCCCCAAAGCAAGAGCGCCATTACCAAAACAACCACCACAACAATTAAAGTCGTTTGTGTTGTCTCTTGTCTATTTGGCCATACAACTTTACGAATCTCTGCGCGTGACTCTTTAGCCAGAGTAAGAAATGCTTGGCCTTTTGCTGTTTGCACAGCAACAAAAAAAGCAATTGCAGCCAATACAACCAGGCCTAATACACGGTATAAAATTGATTCATTAGCAAAATACTGATTACCAACAACGCCAACTGCAACCAGCGCTATGACAATCAACCACTTTACAGAATCGAAACGACTTACTTTGGATTCAGCTTTTGATTTCATTACTAATGAATCCTAAATTGGATTGCCAGCTAATTATTAAAGCTGGCAGGCCAGGAGGGAATCGAACCCCCAACCTACGGTTTTGGAGACCGTTGCTCTGCCAATTGAGCTACTGGCCTAGAACATTGCTAGGCCGACTATTATGCCGACCTAGAACAATAAGATCAAGCTTTATGCAATAATCTTTGCAACAACACCAGCACCAACGGTACGACCGCCTTCGCGAATCGCGAAACGCAGACCATCTTCCATGGCGATTGGTGCAATCAGGGTAACGTCTAATTTAACGTTATCACCTGGCATTACCATTTCGATACCTTCCGGTAATTCACAGCTGCCAGT
>JAAZJF010000268.1 GCA_012800475.1 Gammaproteobacteria bacterium | reverse complement strand
GTTAGAATAATGCGCTAATTGTAGCGAATATTTCGAGCTGTTGTGCTTCCAATGCTGAAGTTAAGCTGTTCTATCCCTATAATGCTGGGTTCATATTTAAAATTAGGAAAACTCCATGACTCGTCCTAGTGGCCGCGAACTCGATCAACTGCGTCAAGTGCGCATCACCCGTAACTTTACTTGCCACGCTGAAGGTTCGGTATTGGTGGAGTTTGGTCAGACTAAAGTGATTTGCACCGTTAGCGTAGAGAATGGCGTACCACGCTTCTTAAAAGGCCAAGGACAGGGCTGGTTAACAGCAGAATACGGCATGTTGCCACGTGCCACTGGCGAGCGTACCCGTCGCGAAGCGAGCAGTGGTAAGCAAGGTGGTCGTACTTTAGAAATTCAACGTTTAATTGGTCGTTCGTTGCGCGCTGCGCTGGATATGAGCAAGTTAGGCGAAAACACTTTGTATGTGGACTGCGATGTGATTCAAGCCGATGGCGGTACGCGCACTGCATCCATTACCGGTGCTATGGTTGCGTTAGTCGATGCTTTAGCGGTGATGGAAGAGCGTAAAATGCTGAAAAAAGGCTCACCTCTCAAGCAAATGATTGCTGCGGTCTCAGTGGGTATTTATCAAGATACGCCGGTGCTGGACTTGGACTACCCTGAAGATTCAACCGCAGAAACAGATCTGAATGTGGTGATGACTGATGCGGGTGGTTTTATTGAAGTACAAGGCACGGCTGAGGGTGCACCTTTTGGTCCAGAACAGCTCAATGCTATGTTGGCTTTAGCTGACAAAGGTGTGCGTGAATTGTTTGCCTTACAACAAGTAGCGCTGCAAAACGCTTAAGCACCATTGCAGTATGCAACAACACAAGAGCTGATCCCTTGTGTTGTTGAATGGCTGTTTAAACGCTGAGCACCCAATCGTAATCCACACTAAAAGGCGCATGTTGAGAGAAGCGCGGCTGTCTGGATAGCTTGGCACTGCGCACAGTACGGCGCATACCTTGCGTCAGTAACTGATAGTCAAAACGCCAGCCTAAGTTGAGCAATTCAGCTTGCTCGCTATCGGCCCACCAACTGTAGAGTTCGCCTTCACGGTTCACTTCACGCAATGCATCCACAAAGCCCATCGTGCCCACAACTTCATCCATCCACGCACGCTCAGGCGAGAGGAATCCAGTTTCTTGCTGGCAATCACGCCAATGCTTTACATCCAGCTTGTTGTGCGCAATAAACAAAGATGCGCAGTAAATATAGTCACGGCGTTTGCGGCGCTGTTTGTCTAAATAACGTGCAAAGTCATCCATAAACTTAAACTTTTGATTCAGTTCGCTTTCGCCGCTATAGCCTGAAGGCATTAATACACTGGCGATGCTGACTTTATCGAAGTCGGCTTGAATATAACGCCCATAACGATCTGCTGTCTCAAAGCCTAAACTGGTTATAATGGCTTTAGGCTGTAGGCGAGTGTAAATAGCCACACCGCCGTCGTTGGGCTGTTCAGCGTCACAGGCATAGCAAAAATACCCGTGTAACTGCACTTCAGGCGCTTCCATTTCATATACGCTGGCACGAGTATCTTGTAGGCAAATAACATCCGCGTTTTGCGTCTGTAGCCAGTCAAATAACCCTTGTTCAATAGCATTGTGAATCCCGTTCACATTGATACTAATAACCCGCATGGATCGCCCCTAGAAAAAAAGTATGTGTATGATACCCAACGTATCTAAAATTGGCTAAAGCAAACGTGTTGAAGGACCCCTTTATGCAAGCATATCAACGTGAGTTTATTGAGTTCGCACTGGAGCGTGGTGTTTTACGTTTTGGTGAGTTTACCTTGAAGTCGGGGCGTGTCAGTCCTTATTTTTTTAATGCGGGTCTGTTTGATTCGGGTTTGGCCTTAGCCAAGCTGGGACGTTTTTATGCGCAAGCGCTAATGGATAGTGGTTTATCTTACGATGTGGTTTTTGGTCCGGCCTACAAAGGTATTCCATTAGCGGCAACGACAGCGGTGGCATTGGCCGAGCAACACCAGCGTGATGTGCCGTGGTGCTTTAATCGCAAAGAAGCTAAAAACCATGGTGAAGGCGGCACGTTAGTAGGTGCGCCGTTAGCAGGCCGTATTGTTATTGTTGATGATGTGATCACCGCCGGTACCGCAATTCGTGAAGTGATGCAGATTATTCAAGCACAAGGCGCGCAAGCGGCAGGTGTCTTGATTGCTTTAGACCGCCAAGAGCGCGGTACCGGTGAGTTGTCAGCGATTCAAGAAGTTGAGCGCGATTTTAATATGCCGGTTATTAGCATTGTATCTTTGCAGCAAGTGTTAGAGTATTTGGCACAAAGTAGCGAATTACAGCATTACCTGCCAGCGGTCGAGCGTTACCGTGAAGATTATGGTATTGAGTAATATTTAGAGCCTTTATCAGTTTCTTCAAGGTGATCAGTGATGCGTAGACGTGGCCCTGTGTGTTCTTTATTAGCGCTTGTGCTTTTGAGCAGTAGTGCGGCTTTTGCGGTTGAGTATTATCGTTATACCGATGAAAAAGGTATCACGGTGATTAACCGCCAAGGTGTACCGCCGCACTTGATTGGTCAAGGTTATGAGGTGCTGAGCGAGCAGGGTCGTGTTGTCCGAGTGGTGCCGCGCGCGCCAACACCTGAAGAGTATCGAGCGCAAAAGGCTGAGCAAGCACAGGCTAAGGCTGACTGGCAGCTGTTGCGTCTGTATCCACGCGTAGAAGATATTGACCATGCGCGTGATCGCAAAGTGGCTGAGTTGGATGGCCAGATCAATATCTCGCGTAACAACCTGTTGGTGGTGGATGCTTTAAAAGCTGATTTACAAGGCCAAGTGGCTCTTAAAAAAAATGAAGGTCGCTCAGTTCCAGCGGCTTTACGTGGCAGTCTGGCTGAAGCAACGGTGGATCAGCAACGCTTGCAGCGCAAGATTGCAGGCTATTTGAACAGCAAAAGTGATCTGGAGAGTGCTTTTGCGCAAGACAAAACCCGTTTAACCGAGCTACTCAAGAAACGTTAAGACATATTTACTAATTGAGCGAGACTCAATAATACCGTACCCTTAGCCCTCTTTTAGCAACACGGTTACCCCTTTTCGGATGTTTCCGACACCTTGGGAAGTTTTTCTTCCCGCCCCTAATGGCGATAATGTCACGCTCTAGTGTGCTTGATCGCAGCTTACGCTACGTTTATGTAGCTATCTTTTTCCCCTAGGGGATCCCCCAACACGTGGGTTCAGAGTTTAACCTGTGGGTTTTACGCTGTGCTGAATCTGCATTGAGTGGAGAGTAGCCATGACTCAAACAATAAATATAATGCCTTTAAGTAACGAAGGTTTTACAGAAAATACACGCTTTCAGGTCTATACCGACCGTCAGTTGGATAAAATTGAACCCTTACAAAACATGTCTGCAGAGCAGCGTTTTGAAATGCGTGTGGTGGCCAGTGTGTTGCCGTT
>JAAZJF010000267.1 GCA_012800475.1 Gammaproteobacteria bacterium | reverse complement strand
GTGTGTCTCTGCACAGTTCATGATCAGCCTGATGCTTTTGATCTAGGGCTGTTTGGTTCTAGCAGGCTCTGCAAATGGTGAATGAGTACATCGATGTAGCTGTGACAAGCGAGCCATGGATGGCGAAGCGCCGGAGTTGAACCCTGGATGGGTTCATCGACGGATAAACAGCTATATCGATGTACGGCATGCTGTATTAGCTCAAACACTAGGCTTTGTTGTAGCCGGTGCACCCATAACACGCAGCAACACACTCAGTAGTACGCCGTAGAGCGGAATAAACAGCAGCAAGCTGATCATCAGTTTAATCACATAATCCACGATCGCGATCTCAACCCAATGCTCGGCCATAAAGGGATTACTGCTGTACCAAAAAGCGATGGCGAAAAACACAAACGTATCAAGCAAATTACCCAGCACCGTTGAGGCTGTGGGAGCGATCCACCATTGTGGCAGCTGGCGCAAACGATCAAACACTCGAATATCGGCTAATTGGCCCACAGCATAGGCCGCAAAACTCGCCAAAGAAATGCGCAGCACAAAGCTATTGAACACCAGTAAAGCGGCAATACCGCGAAACTCACCTTCCTGAAACACGACCGACACGGCATACGACACCAATAGCGCCGGTAGCATGACATAAGCAATCACGCGTCGTGCCGGTTGCTTGCCCAATAGGCGGACTGTCAGATCTGTTGCCAGAAAAATAAATGGAAAGCTGAAAGCTCCCCACGTGGTTTGCCAGCCCAAAAGCTGCATCGGGAATTGCACCAGATAGTTACTGGCAATGACGATAAAGATATGGAACGCAATCAGCGTTGCCACTGCCGCACGCTGGCGTGGGCCGGTTAGAGTCAACATTAGACACCTTTTTGAATGGGGTGAGGGAACCATGGGCATTGAAGCCGAGGTGTTACAGGCGCGTACTATACGCCAGATTGCCTGCTGCGTCAGGCGATCGGCTGGCAAGTGCAGTGTTCACGGCCTTTTTAAAAGGTGTTAGAGCTGTCCGTAAAGTAATACTGCGCTCAATAGTACAAAGATGCTGAAGATGGCTTTTAATGCAGACTGCGGCAAGCTGTGCGCCGCGCGTACACCGTAGCTGACGGTTAAAACACCACCAATGGCCATGGCTATACCAGTGGTCCAGTCCACTTGATTGTGCCAACTGTAGGTCGCTAATGTAGACATCGTTGTGGGTACCGCGATGGCCAAAGATAAACCTTGAGCGACCACTTGGCTGGCACCAAAAAACAGTGTGAGTACCGGTGTTGCGATCACCGCACTACCCACACCAAATAAACCGCCTAGAAAACCACCCAAACTACCCAGACCCGCAAAGTAGGGCCAAGGTGCATCGTGCAAACCCTGCGTGGTGCGTTTAGCCAGCATTTGTAAAAGATTCCACACCGCAATAAAAATGAGGAAGCCGATAAAGATTTGGCGCATCACCTTGTGATCCAGGTCAATGGCAATCAGTGCCCCAAACCAAGATAAAACAAAGGCGCATGAGCCGAGTAGGACGGCTGTTCGCCACTGGATTTTATTGCGTTGGTTGTATTTATACATACCTAAAACAATATTGGGCACGACCATAACTAACGCCGTACCTTGCGCCAGTTGTTGATCCATACCGTACATCAGGCTGAGTGTAGGAATAGCAAATAGACCACCGCCAATACCTAATAATCCCCCGAATAGACCCAGTACAGCACCGATGATTATATTGATAAGAAAGTCGATCACGTTATAGCGCCTTATGGAGTGAGCGCATACACTGCGGCCATCCAAAGCAGGCTCTATGGCTGCAAATTTGGTAAGCGGCATTGCATGCGGTGCTGTGTAATTAAATGCGGTGCTGGGTTATGGGCTGAGGTGTTTGTTTATAGGCGGCATCATGACAAACTTCCTGGTGTTTTGTATATCTGCTTTATTTTGATAGTGCGTTAAGTTTTGGTTAACGCAAAAGGTGCCCAATGATACATTTTGACTTGGCTGATTTACGGTTATTTATCAATATTGCTGAAACACCCAGCATGACTCAAGGTGCGCGTAAATCCTATATGTCGACGGCTGCAGCCAGTAATCGCATTAAAAAGCTAGAGCAGCAGGTGGGGATGCGCTTGCTGTACCGTGACTCGCAAGGCGTTGAGTTGACGGCGGCCGGCGAGACCATGCTCAAGCATGCGCGAATTATGTTGCGCCAAGTGCAGTACCTGCAAAACGAGTTGTCTGAGTTCAGCGGTCAGCATGTGGGGCATATTCGTATTTTTGCGAATACCACAGCTGTCACTGATTTTTTGCCGGAAACCTTAGCGGTGCTGATGGTGCAACACCCGCAGTTGACCATTGATTTACAAGAGCGCGTTAACCTTGATGTCTTGCGGGGTGTGGCGGAAGGGGCGAGCGATATTGGCATTACAGCGGGGCCCATCACGGCCAAAGATTTACAAGTGATTCCCTTTTGTACCGATCGCTTAGTGTTAACCACGCATCCACAGCATGCTTTAGCCGCTCAGTTGTCGGTCTGTTTGCGCGATACCTTGGATTATCCGCATATTTGTCTGCAAGAAGAGTCGAGCTTATTGCGTTTTTTACAAAATCAGGTGGATGGTTTGCAGCGTGAATTGAATGTGCGCATTCAGGTGTTTGGTTTTGAATCCATGTGCCGCATGATTGCTGCAGGTGTGGGCATTGGGATCATGCCGCGTTCGGCTGCGTTACGTTATCAACAGGCTATGGAGTTGAGTATTATTGAGTTGAATGAGCCTTGGGCGGTGCGCGAACGCAGTATTATTGTGCGTGATGCCCAAGCCTTGCCTGAGTATGTAAAAACTTTGATTCAATTATTAGTGCAGCAATGATCAACTTATTGATGCGCCCCATTGACCTGCCTGAGCAAGCCCACCTCGGCTGAGGATACGTATGACATCCGCAAAACCACGTTGGCGCCACTTGTTGTGGCTGGCGTTATTCTTTATCACGCTACTCTGGCCGGCCCAGCGTTTAGTTGAAAATTATTATCTGAAAGGTTTGCAGCGTAAAAATGCACAAACTTTAGATTTGTTCGTCGCTAACTTACTGGGTACCTTGCAGCGCTATGAAGTGTTACCGCAGATTTTAGCGCGCTTACCTAATGTGCAGCAGGTCTTGCTCAATCCCACCGATGAGCTCAGTTTGCAAACGACCAATGATCTGCTCAAGCGTTTACAGCAACAAACCGGCGCTGATGTGATCTATTTGATGGACACCCAAGGTCTGGCATTAGCCGCGTCTAACTGGGATGCTGAGCGCAGTTTTGTGAATAATAATTACTCCTTTCGCCCGTATTTTCGTGAGGCCTTACAAGGGCATACGGGAGAGTTTTTTGGCTTAGGTAATATTTCAGTTAAGCGCGGTTATTACTTTGGTAGCGCGGTGTACGCCAAAGGTGAAGTGATTGGCGTGATCGTGGTGAAAGTCGATTTAGACTATACCGAAACGCTGTGGGGCAATACGCCCGAGCAGTTGCTGGTAACGGACAAAAACGGTGTGGTGATTTTGGCTTCGCAAGTCGATTGGCGCTTTAGTGCAACACGCGAACTCAGTGCAGAGGAGCAGCGCAGTATTGTCGAGCACCAGCCCTATACCTCGGTGACACCCAAGCGCATTGATCTCAAACCTGAGCACTGGCTGACCTTTGATAAACGCTTGGATGATATCGGTTGGCAGGTCAGCATTTTAGCACCTCAGCGTTTGCTTAAAGAGCCGACTCGCACGGCTTTGGCTGTAGTGACAGCTTCCTTGTTGGCAGTGTTATTGATTTTGGGTTTATTGATGCAGCGCCGTCGGCATTACCTTGAGCGCATTGCTCTGGATGCTCAAGCCAAGCGTGTGTTAGAGGACAATGTGCGCACGCGCACTCAAGATTTACAGACCCTCAACAGCCGACTGAAACAGGAAGTCTTGGAGCGTGAATCCGCTCAGCAAGAGTTGGTGCGCGCGCAAGATGAATTGGTGCAAGCTGGAAAGCTGTCTGCGCTGGGGATTATGTCCGCCAGTATCAGTCATGAATTAAATCAGCCCTTGGCGGCCATTCGCAGTTATACCGACAACGCTAAGGTGCTATTGGATACGCAGCGCTTTGCTGAGGTGCGCTCTAATTTAGATCTAGTTGCGCAGCTCACTGAGCGCATGGCATCGATTATCAGTCACTTGCGCGCTTTTGCTCGCCGTGATCGTTTGGCGTCTGAGCATGTGGCGTTACAGCCGGCAATTGAGGATGCTTTAGCGCTCACCGCTAAGCGTCAGCGCAGCTTACAGGTGGAGATTATCCGTGATGTACCCGATGCCACCTTGTGGGTTGAAGCCGGTGAAACACGCTTGCGTCAAGTGTTGAGCAACTTAATCAGTAATGCCTTAGATGCCCTCAGTGAAAAGGGTATGCCACGGCGTATTTGGCTCAATACGCGGGTCGAAGACGGTTGGGTGGTACTGATCTTGCGTGATAATGGATCGGGCTTTACCGAGCAGGCTTTGCAACAGGCTTGCGAGCCTTTTTACACCACTAAAACAAGCGCCCGCGGCTTAGGTTTGGGTTTGGCTATTTGTGAGACTTTAATTAAAGCCCTTAAAGGTCGCTTATTATTTGCTAATCATCCTGAAGGTGGCGCGCAAGTGACTTTATATTTGCGAGAGATCCCATCCGCGGTGAATTTACGTTCGAGCGAGGACCGTTTTGAATGATACAGATCAGCCATGAAACTGACGTTGTACTCTTGGATGACGATATCCATTTGCGTACCGCGCTGTGCCAAACCTTTGATTTAGCTGGGCTGCGCGTGCAAGCCTATGGCAGCGCTGAAGGTGTTTTAGCGGCGTTACCTGCGCAATGGTCGGGTGTGTTGGTGACTGATATTCGCATGCCGGGTATGGATGGCATTGAGCTGTTAGAGCAGTTGCAGCAGGTGGATGAGCAATTGCCTGTCTTGTTAATTACCGGCCATGGCGATGTACCGCTGGCAGTGCAGGCGATGCGTATTGGTGCCTATGATTTTTTGCAAAAACCTTTTGCCAGTGAATTATTACTCGATAGCGTGCGCCGTGCGTTAGAGGTGCGGCGCTTGGTCTTAGAGAATCGCTCATTACGTCTGGCCCTCAGCGAGCAGCGGATGTTAGGCGAGCGTTTGCTGGGTCATTCACCCAGCGTGCAGCGTTTGCGTGATCAAGTCAGTGCCTTGGCGACCATTCAGGCGGATGTGTTAATTCTGGGTGAGACCGGCAGCGGTAAGGAAGTCGTTGCGCGCGCATTACACGATCTATCCGCACGCTGTGATGCGCCTTTTGTCGCTATTAATGCCGGTGCTTTGGCGGAATCAGTGATTGAAAGCGAGTTGTTTGGCCATGAGAGCGGTGCGTTTACCGGTGCGCAAAAACGCCGTATTGGTAAGTTTGAATACGCTAATGGCGGCACGATTTTTCTGGATGAAATTGAAAGCATGAGTCTGGATGTGCAGGTGAAACTGCTGCGTCTGTTGCAAGAGCGCGTAGTGGAACGTGTGGGTTCTAATCAGTTGATCCCTTTGGATATTCGCGTGATTGCTGCCACCAAAGAAGATCTGTTAGCTGCGGCGGATGCTGGAC
>JAAZJF010000266.1 GCA_012800475.1 Gammaproteobacteria bacterium | reverse complement strand
CGCTGCGCTTTGCGCCTCAACCGCCTGACGTCGATCCGCCTCAGCAGCACGCACCAACTGCTGCAAGGTGCCCTTACAGGACTGCACTTGCTCTTGCAGCAAGGTTAAATCATCTTGTAATTGCGACTCTTGAGTATGCTCTCGACGCAGCTCAGTCAACAGCACACTCATGGTCGATAGCGGTGTGCTTAATTCATGTGCTGCACCGGCCGCTTGTGTCGCCACGGCTAATAATTGTTGATCGCGCATACTGTCTTCACGGCGCGCAGCGCGTAGCTGATCTTGCTCGCGCACAGCTTCAGACATTTTCGAGACAAAAAACGTAATAAAAGCCGCAGATAACGCAAAGTTGAGCCACATGCCAAACAAGTGCAGCGTGATCAGTAACTCATCCACCCGCTCACCTTGCAGGTGCAAGGGTTGATACCAAATCAACAAAGCCGTATATCCCGTCAGCGCAAAACCACTTAATACGATGGAGTACAGCCAAGGCAAGGTTGCAGCAGCAATGGTTAAGGGCACTAAATAATAGGCTACAAAGGGATTCGTCGAGCCACCAACGTAATACAGCAGACCACTGTGAATCAGTAAATCCATCGCTAAGTGCGCAGCAAACTCAAGCTCAGTCACCGGCCAGTTACCGCGCAAACGTAAACTGGTTAACAGACACATGCTCAGTGAGAACACTAAAATCACCAGCAAGGGCATCCATTCCAACGTGACCAGATTGCTCAAGTACGCAAAGCCGAGTGTGCCCGCCTGAGCACTCAAAACTAACAGACGAATCCACGTCAAACGCCACAAGTTACGATGACTTGCAGACAATAATTGGGTTGGTGCCAACATAAACACTCCTGAATCGAAACTGCAGTATAACTGCCCTCTCTTGATTCACTGCACACTGCGACGCAAAGTCACGGCAATTAAGTGAACCTCGGTTAAGCTATAGAGTCTTTTTAGAGGCGTTACCTCATCTTTTTGGAGTTTGCATGATGAAACGATTACACGCACCGCTTGCACTGCTTATGACCTGTTTAGCCACCAGCACCGCCTTACAGGCCAGTGAAACCGCTTATAACCAGGTGTCTTTACGCGCCGAGGCGCACCAAGAAGTGGCACACGATCAAATGCAAGTTGTGCTCTACACTGAAGGGCAAGATACCGACCCTGCACGCTTAGCCACTGAAGTGACAAAAACACTGAACCAAGCTCTCAGTACCGCACGTAAACAGACTCACATCAGCGTTAAACTCGGCAGTCGCAGCAGCTATCCGGTGCGCGACAGCAAAGGGCAAAAAATCACCGCATGGCGCGAACGTGCTGAAATACGTTTAGAAAGTACTGATTTTTCCGCACTATCGGCCCTTACAGGCGAATTACTTAAAACACTAAAAATGGCGAATATGCAATTTAGTATTGCGCCAAAAACACGCATTAGCAGTGAAGATGAATTACTCAAAGAAGCCATTAGCGCCTTTCAATCACGCGCTAAACTGGTCACTCAAGCACTAGGTGGCGCAGATTATAAAGTGGTCAATTTAAACCTCAATAGCAACGGCTATTCTCGCCCACCGATGTACGCTCGCGCAGCACAAGCACCCTCCTCAATGGTGGCTAATGAATCTGTAGCTACGCCTGAAATTGAAGCGGGTAGCAGCCAAGTCAGCATGATTGCTGACGGGGTGATTGAGGTGCAGTTGCCTTAAGCAACATATGCCCTAACGCGCCCACCTTTATGGTGGGCATATGCGTTTTTACTTAAACTTTAAAAACACCAACAATATAAAACACAAAAAACTTAAATCTAAATAATAATAATTATCAATACAGTTTACTTCTCAATCGAGAATGATTAGCATGCACAGCAATCTAATTAGGAGCTTGTCATGCGCACCCCTTTTGCTTATTCACTTCTTGCCTGTTCTATTCTTGGTAGCAGTTTTGTTTCTGCCAACCCATCACCTGCTCAGCTGGGCTCTACTGTCGTCAGTGCATCTGGTTTTGAACAAAAAATCACTGATGCACCAGCGAGTATCTCTGTTATCAGCAGAGAGGAATTACAGAAGAAGCGAGTGTCTAGCATTGCCGACGCCCTCTCAGATATTGAGGGCGTTGATGTGGGTGGTAACGCGGGTAAAACGGGTGGTTTGAATATCAGCATTCGTGGAATGGAAAGCAAGTACACGCTGATTCTGATTGATGGTCGCCGCCAAAATGCTGCAGGTAATGTGACGCCCAATGGCTTTGGTGAAACATCCACATCATTTATGCCACCCGTCTCAGCCATTGAGCGCATCGAAGTGATACGTGGACCTATGGCCACCCTGTATGGTTCAGATGCTATGGGTGGCGTGATTAATATCATTACCCGCAAGGTCAATACAGAGTGGGGTGGCTCGGTTACCGCAGAAACAACCCTGCAAGAAAAGAGTGAATTTGGTGACAGTCGCGCAACCAATGTGTATTTAAGCGGACCGCTGATTGAAGACAAGCTTGGTTTAACAGTGCGCGGTAGTTACTTCGAGCGTGATAAATCTAAAGTCGCCTACAACGATGTTAATGGTGAAAAAGTTGTGCAGCGTATGGGACGCAACCCGGTTAAACAGGACACTCACAATATCGGCTCTCGTTTAGTTTTCACTCCAAATGAAAATCACGATATTGGTTTTGAGTATGAAGCCAATAAGCAAACCTATGACAACCGTAAAGGCCAACTGGGGACTTTAGGCGCTAAGGGCGGCTATGCAAAAGAACAAGAATATGATCGTGAGCAATACACTATTTTTCATACTGCTCGTTTAGGTTTTGGTACTTTAGAGTCCAGCGCGATGCGCAATACGACCGAGACGCGCGGACGCTTAAACCCTTCAGCTATCAGCACACCTGGCATCATTCCTGGCGGCAAAAGAAAGCTGGAATCAGAAAACACTATTTTTGATAGCAAACTATTATTTTCGCTGGCTGATCACAACTTCAGTGTGGGCGGTCAGCTCTATAAAGCTGAGTTGACTGACGGCGTTGTACCTAAACCCTTTAAACACCGCATCAACGCTGTCTTTGTTGAAGACGAGTGGCGCTTCCATGAAGACCTCGCCTTAACTCTTGGGGTGCGACGCGACCATCACGATAAGTTTGGTACTGAATACAGTCCACGGGCTTATTTAGTTTGGAATGCTAATGACAACTGGACACTCAAAGGTGGACGCAGCAAAGGGTTTAAAGCGCCAGAACTGCAGCAATTAGCTGAGGGTATTAATGGCTTTGGCGGGCAAGGAAGAATCCCTTTAGTGGGTAACCCTGACTTAAAGCCCGAAACAACAGTCAGTACTGAGTTTGGTATTTATTACGACAATCTAAATAACTTTAATAGCAACGTTACGTTTTTCCATAATAAATTTAAAGACAAACTCTCCTCCGTCAGAGTCGATAACTGCCGAGTGAAGAATAGCGCTAGCTGTATTGATATTGGCCCAGGCTGGGATACCGCAGCCCCTACATTCTCGAAAGCCATCAACGTCGATGAAGCCACAACTAAAGGTATTGAGCTGGCTGGCCGCTACCTCTTCACTCCTGACTGGAGCCTGAATGCCAACTACACCTACACAAAAACAGAACAAAAAAGTGGCGCAAATAAAGGCTGGCCACTGACCAATACACCACGCCATTTATTTAATACCAGCCTCAACTGGCAAACAACTGATCGCCTCAACACTTGGATTAAAGG
>JAAZJF010000265.1 GCA_012800475.1 Gammaproteobacteria bacterium | reverse complement strand
TTGCCGGGTTTTTCTGGCTCACGGGCATCGCGTGGGTACATAAAGATACCACCACGCGTTAAAATGCGGTGTACGTCAGCGACCATGGCAGCGACCCAACGCATATTGTAGTCTTTCTCCAGCGGACCTTCTTCGCCCTGCAGCAACTCATCCACATAACGCTTAACCGGTGCTTCCCAGTGACGCTGATTGGACATATTGATGGCAAATTCAGCGGTGGTTTCAGGCACTCGAATATCATCATGGGTCAGAATAAATGAGCCCATTTCCGCATCCAAAGTAAAGCCTTTCACGCCATTACCCAGCGTCAGTACCAGCATGGTTTGTGGGCCATAAATCGCATAACCGGCTGCAACTTGCTCGGTACCTGGCTGCAAGAATGCTTCTTCACCTAAGTCACCTTCCTCACCGTTGCGGTCTGGGCAACGTAATACTGAGAAAATGGTACCGACAGAAACGTTGACATCGATATTGCTTGATCCGTCGAGTGGGTCAAACACCAATAAGTACGAACCTTTTGGGTACTTACCTGGGATCTGGTAAGCGTTATCCATTTCTTCTGATGCCATACCGGCCAAGTGACCGCCCCACTCGTTGGCTTCCAGAAGGATTTCATTGGACAGAACGTCGAGTTTTTTCTGCACTTCACCCTGAACGTTTTCAGTACCCATGCTACCTAACACGCCGCCTAGCGCGCCTTTGGATACTTGGTGGTTAATCATTTTACAAGCACGTGCTACCACTTCAATTAAGAAGCGCAGCTCTGCTGGGGTTTGATGTGAACGTGTTTGCTCAATAAGAAAACGACTTAAACTCGTGCGTGTCATGAAACGCTCCAATGGAGTAATAAAAAATATGCGGGCAAGTTTACCGCTTTGTGCCCTTGATTGCTGCAACGCTTTTCATTTGTTGCAGTAATTGGCGATGACGACCATCTTAGGATCTGCTGTCAGCGCCAGCAAGAGCCGACCGTCTGAGTCTATGTGCAAGGGTTTAACTCAGCTATTCAGCGCCTTAACAGCGCACAATTCAGCGCAGTGCAGCCAGAGCGGTATTTATTGACCTGTATCAAACTGCACAGCGCTTCATTGCGTAACATAAGTGTTAACCAATATATTTAATACGTTACCTAATGGAGCACACCATGCGCACTTCGATACTTGCCTCTTCATTACTGGCATTAGCTGTTGCTGCACCCGCTGTTCACGCGCATCAGGCGGGTGATATTATCGTTCGCGCGGGTGCTGTGACCGCGCAAACCAAAGAGAAATCATCCAGTGTTAAAGTCGATCGCGGTGCATTAGCGGGTACCAACTTAGGTGGTAAAGCAACCATTGGTAACGATACACAGTTAGGTTTGAACTTTGCTTATATGGTGACGGATAACTGGGCAGTTGAACTGCTCGCAGCGACGCCGTTTAAGCATGATGTCGCAGTTAAGAACACAGGTTTAGGCAGTCACAAACTGGGTAGCTTAAAGCACTTGCCACCCACTTTAAGTGCCGTGTACTACCCATTGGATAACAAATCAGTTTTCCAGCCTTATGTGGGTGCTGGCGTCAGTTATACCGTGATGTTTGACGAATCGGTTAAAGGATCAGCAAAAGAATTAGGTTTTAGCAGTTTACGCGGTCAAAACACTTGGGGCTGGTCAGCTCAGGTCGGTGCCGACTACATGCTCACTGATAAAATTATGGTCAACGGTCAAGTCCGTTACATTGATATCGACACCACTGCCTACGTGAACTATAACGGCAACCGTGCCAAAGTTGACGTTGATGTTAAGCCCTGGGTATACATGCTGGGCTTAGGTTACAAATTCTAAGTTTTCTGCACAGACAAAAACAGGCGCTCAAGGCGCCTGTTTTTATTGGTAGGGTAAAATACTGCTTGAAAGCGTCAGACCAATAGCAGCAATGCTGTACTCGCCTAGCGACAACCATTACACATTACGATAATAACTATCCAACAAATCAGCTAAGCCCGTACGCCAAGCGCGGGGTTTAATGCCAAAGGTATGGGTAATTTTACGGCTGTCCAACACACCATGCTGCGGCTCGATTTTTTCATCCGCAAAGCTTGCATGCGCACGTGCAATGACCTCTTGACTTAACTCAGGCCGCCACGCTTGTGCTTCTGCCAAAATAGCTTGCGCCACGGATAATGCTGTCGCGGCTTCCTGGCCACCATAGTGGTAGGTTCCCCACAAAGGTGCTGCGCAATCCAATTGCTTTAAAATCGCCAAGATAACGCGCGCTGCATCTTCTACAGGTGTTGGATTACCACGACGATCATCAGCCATTTCGAGCAGTTCATGATCTTGTGCACGGTGCAGTACACGCCCAAGCATGCCATCTGGACTGTCATCTAATAACCAACCCACACGCAATAACACATGCTTAGAACACAGCGCTCGCACGCTTTGCTCCATACGCATTAAGGCTTTGCCCCGCGGACTTAAAGGTTTGCACTCACTGGTTTCGTTATAGGCCGTAGCTCGCATACCATCAAAGACACGGTAGCTCGAAGGCTGTAATAACACGCAATCATGATGCTTACATAACTGAGCTAAACGCTCAACTGCGCGCTCTTGCGGTTCAAAATGATCAGGGTCCACTGCGCCAGCCTGAAACCAATCATAATAATAAGCCAGATTGATCACTGCATCAGGGCGTACTTCATCCATTAAGCTGGTTAAGCTGGACGCGTCCCAAGCACCTTTTTCGGGTTTGGGTGCCAAAAAAGCAATATCTTCCTCAGCCCCTAAACGCACTAAAGCTTTTCCTAGCGCGTTACCGCCACCCAGCAAAACCAAGCGTAATTGCATATCAGCCCCGCAGTATTTTTTTATACATTATAAACCGCATTATTTTCGCTCAGTTTAGAACGGGATATCATCATCAAAGCTATCGTAATCCGGTGCCGGCTGCGCATCTTGCTGCACGCTGGGCGCTGGGCGCTGCGGTGCTGCTTGTTGCTGCTGGTATTGTTGCTGCTGCGGCTGCTGCGGCTGTTGCGACTGCTGCTGATATTGCTGCTGAGGCTGCTGTTGACGAGGCGCTGGAGCCGGACGATTGCCGCCCTCATTATCACCACGACTGTCGAGCATCTGCATTGAACCGCCCATATCCACAATAATTTCTGTGGTATAGCGCTTCACACCGTCTTTTTCCCACTCACGGGTTTGCAAACGGCCTTCGATATACACTTTTGAGCCTTTGCGCAAATACTGACCAGCAATCTCAGCAATCTTGCCAAACAAAGAAATGCGGTGCCATTCCGTGCGCTCCTGCATTTGGCCTGTTTGCTTGTCGCGCCAGCTATCACTGGTCGCTAAAGTCAGGTTGGTTACCGCATTACCATTGGGCAAATAACGAGTTTCTGGGTCGCCGCCCACATTACCAATCAAAATTACTTTATTAATTCCACGAGCCATAATCTTCTCCAAACGGTCAGTACGCCAAGTTATTTATAGATAACTTTCAACAGATGCACGATCTATTATTTGCGTATCAAATTTCACATAAACAGCAGCTTCCTCTGCCACTAATATAGTATCCACGACACCTGCTTGCGCACTTAATGCGATCAGCCATTGAGTGTCTTGCATTGCTGCTGGGGATACCGATAAGCGCACACTCGTTACATAAGGCGGCTCTTGCATATTAGCAGCAAATATTAACCAGAGGGCGGCCAGTGCAGCACATCCAGCAAAAACCAATGAGGCTCCACCTACCGTAAATAACCAACCACCCAACATGCCACCCAGCGCAGCTCCTAAAAATTGACTGGTAGAATACACGCCCATCGCGGTTCCTTTGGCACCAGCGGGTGAAACTTTACTGATCAGCGACGGTAAAGACGCTTCTAAAAAGTTAAACGCAGTAAAAAACGCCAAAGTCCCAATAATTAACAAGGTTAAACTATCGGCAAACAGCCATAAAAACAGCTCAGTGCCCATTAATACGCCCACTGCCCCGACAAAGACACGCTTCATCTGACGCTTTTTTTCACTGTAGATAATAAAAGGCAGCATGGCAAAAAAACCAACAAACAGAGCAATTAAATACACCCACCAATGCTCTTCTTTAGGTAAACCGCCCTGCTCAACTAATGCCAGAGGTAAAGCCACAAAACTGGCCATCAATAAGGCATGCAAAACAAAAATGCCCAAATCCAAACGCAATAAATCTGGGTTACGCAAGGTCGCTGCCAACGCTGTTTTTGCCACACCCGATTCACGCGTAACAACTTGCTGAGCAGGCTTAGGCACAGTAATAGCAATAATCACCATACCCACCAGCGCCATCGCTGCAGTGAACCAGAACAATCCTGACAAACCAAAACCACGGGTCACTAAAGGCCCAACCACCATCGCTACAGCAAAGGAAATACCAATACTGATCCCAATCATCGCCATCGCTTTGGTGCGGTGCTGTTCGCGTGTCAAGTCAGATAGCAGCGCCATCACCGCTGCTGAAATCGCTCCAGCACCTTGTAAAACACGGCCACTAATCACACCCCAAACTGAATCCGACATCCCTGCCACCACACTACCTGCGGCAAAAATCAGCAAACCTATATAAATAATTGGCAAACGTCCAAAACGATCCGACAACATACCAAAAGGTATCTGCAACACGGCCTGCGTCAAACCGTAAGCACCAATTGCCAGTCCCAACAAGAAGGGTGTTGCGCCGGCTAAATCTTGTCCATATGTGGCCAATACAGGCAGCACCATAAACATGCCCAGCATACGAAAGGCAAATACCAAGGATAAACCACTGGCCGCACGCTTTTCTTGAGCGTTCATTGCGTCACTATTATGATCCTGCATGGCATCTCCCCAAAATAGATGCGCAATTCTATCAGGACGAAGACTTTGCCGCAGCATCCCTCTAGCACGTATACTCATCTGTTTACGCTCGCAACGCGAGGAATGCAGTGGATACCATCGTAGTTCGTGGGGCTCGCACCCATAATTTAAAAAATATTGATCTAGACCTACCCAGAAACAAACTGATTGTCATCACAGGTTTGTCTGGTTCAGGTAAGTCATCACTGGCCTTTGATACGCTGTATGCCGAAGGTCAACGTCGCTATGTTGAATCTTTATCAGCCTATGCGCGCCAATTTCTCTCCATGATGGAAAAGCCTGACGTTGATACCATTGAGGGTCTATCACCGGCAATTTCTATCGAGCAAAAATCAACATCACACAACCCACGCTCAACCGTGGGTACCATCACCGAAATCTATGACTATTTGCGTTTGCTGTATGCCCGCGCCGGTATACCGCACTGCCCAGACCACCATGTACCTTTAGAAGCACAAACCGTCAGTCAAATGGTTGATTTAGTGCTGGGCCGCGAGGCAGAAACTAAATTAATGCTGCTCGCACCCGTGATACGCGAACGCAAAGGCGAACACCTCTCAATTTTTGAAGAGATGCGCGCGCAAGGTTTTGTGCGTATGCGTGTCAACGGTACATTATATGAAATCGACGATGTACCTAAGCTCGACAAACAGAAGAAGCACTCCATTGATGTCGTCGTCGACCGCTTTAAAGTGCGCGATGATTTAGCCCAACGTTTAGCTGAATCTTTTGAGACCGCTTTGCGCCTCACCGATGGTATTGCTTTAGTGGCGTCCATGGATGATGACGGTAGCGAAGAGATGGTTTTTTCTGCGCGCTTTGCTTGCCCACATTGCGGTCATGCCATCAGCGAACTCGAGCCTAAACTATTCTCCTTTAACAACCCCGCCGGCGCGTGCCCAAGTTGTGACGGTCTAGGTGTGAAGCAGTTTTTTGATATTAAACGACTCGTCAATGGCGAACTGACCCTCGCTGAAGGGGCTATTCGTGGTTGGGATCGACGTAACGTTTACTACTTTCAAATGCTCAATTCATTAGCACTACAATATGATTTCAGCCTTGAAGTGCCGTTTAAAGAACTCGACCAAGCCACGCAACAGGTGATTTTGTACGGCACAGGAAAAACTGAAGTCGAGTTCCGTTACCTCAATGACCGTGGCGATATCGTCAAGCGCGCGCACCCTTTTGAAGGCATTGTCCCCAATCTTGAGCGCCGCTATCGCGAAACTGAATCCAATACAGTGCGCGAAGAGTTGGCTAAATATTTAAGTACTCAAGCCTGCCCTGATTGCTCAGGCACACGTTTGCGCCGTGAAGCACGTCATGTATGGGTCGGTGAGAACACTTTACCGACCATCACTACGATGCCAATCGGTGAAGCCTTTGAGTACTTCTCTGCGCTAACCCTGCCCGGTAAGCGCGGTGAAATTGCTGATAAAATCCTCAAAGAAATCAGTGCACGCTTACAGTTTTTAGTGAATGTGGGCCTCAATTATCTGACTCTTAACCGCAGTGCCGACACCTTATCCGGTGGTGAAGCGCAGCGTATTCGTCTGGCCAGTCAAATTGGTGCAGGCTTAGTGGGCGTCATGTATATCCTCGATGAGCCGTCCATCGGTCTGCATCAACGCGACAACGAACGTTTGCTCAATACGCTGGATCATCTACGCAAAATCGGCAACACCGTGATTGTTGTTGAGCATGATGAAGATGCGATTCGCATGGCTGATTATGTCGTGGATATCGGCCCTGGTGCTGGTGTACATGGCGGTCAAGTGGTTGCACAAGGAACAGCTGCAGAAGTGATGGCCAACCCCAATTCGTTGACTGGTCAATACTTATCTGGAGCGGTGCAGATCACTTACCCTGCTGAACGCACGCCGATTAACCCAGATAAAATGCTGCGCTTGTACGGTGCCAAAGGCAATAACCTACAGAATGTTGATTTAGACATTCCCCTAGGCTTATTGACCTGCGTAACGGGTGTATCAGGTTCGGGTAAGTCCACCCTAATCAACAATACCTTGTACCCATTAATGGCTACGGCACTCAATGGAGCCACAACCTTAGAAGCTGCACCCTATGCTTCAATTGAAGGTGTGGAACTGCTCGATAAAGTTGTGGATATTGATCAAAGCCCCATTGGTCGCACACCACGCTCTAACCCTGCCACTTACACCGGAATCTTCACACCGATACGTGAACTTTTCGCCGGTGTCGCCGAATCGCGCGCACGCGGTTACAGCCCTGGACGTTTCTCATTTAACGTCAAAGGTGGTCGCTGTGAAGCCTGTCAGGGCGATGGCGTGATCAAGGTTGAAATGCACTTCTTGGCGGATATATATGTCGCCTGCGATACCTGTAAAAGTAAGCGTTATAACCGTGAAACTTTAGATATTCGCTATAAAGGCAAGAATATCCATGAAGTGCTGGATATGACCATTGAAGAAGCGCGTACATTCTTTGATCCCGTGCCTGCATTGGCGCGTAAGCTGCAAACACTTATGGATGTAGGCTTGTCTTATATTCGTCTTGGACAAAGCGCCACCACGCTCTCAGGAGGCGAGGCGCAACGCGTTAAGCTCTCACGCGAGCTGTCCAAACGCGATACTGGACAAACCTTGTATATCTTGGATGAACCGACCACAGGTTTGCACTTTGCTGATATTCAGCAACTGTTGGATGTGCTGCACCGCTTACGTGATCGTGGCAATACAGTTGTGGTCATTGAACATAATTTGGATGTGATCAAAACAGCGGACTGGATTATCGATTTGGGCCCCGAAGGAGGCTCAGGCGGTGGTCAGATTATCGCAACAGGTACTCCTGAACAGGTCGCACAAAACACGCTGTCGCATACCGGCCGCTTTTTGAAAGAAAAAATCTAGGTGCTCAATACATTCAAGCCTCTGCAAACGAGGCTTGAATGATTGCATTGCACGCGTCTTATTGTGGTAATTCAATACCCAGAGCTTTAGCCACACCTTGCCCGTAAGCAGGATCAGCCTGCATACAGTGACAAATGTGCTTCATTTTAATGGCATCTGGCACACCATTCATATTACGTGCCGTATTCTCAAACAAGACCTGCTGTTCTGCGGGGCTCAGTAAACGGAATAAATCACCCGGCTGCGTGAAGTAGTCAGGCTCGTCTTCCCAAAAATCAAAACGATCCGCCGCACCCTCTAAAGCCAAAGGCGGCTCAGAAAAGTCTGGTTGCTCTTGCCACTCACCTTGACTATTGGGCTCGTAATGCAATCGACTGCCTTGGTTACCATCCACGCGCATCGCACCGTCACGGTGGTAGCTGTGGTAGGGACAGCGCGGTGTATTGACCGGAATCTGCGCATGATTCACACCCAAGCGGTAGCGCTGAGCATCACCATAGGAGAATAAACGCCCTTGCAACATACGGTCAGGAGAGAAGCTAATACCAGGCACGATATGCGCTGGATTAAATGCAGCCTGTTCAACATCAGCAAAGTAGTTTTCTGGGTTTTTATTTAACTCAAAGTAACCCACTTCAATCAGCGGGTAATCACCTTTGGGCCAAATCTTGGTCAAATCAAAGGGATGGTATGGCACTTTAGCCGCATCGGCTTCCGGCATAATCTGCACATGCATGGTCCAGCGCGGGAAGTCGCCATTTTCAATCGCTTCATATAAATCACGCTGCGAGCTTTCACGGTCTTGACCGACTAGATCTGCGGCTTCTTGGTCGGTTAAGTTTTTAATACCTTGCTGGGTTTTAAAGTGAAACTTAACCCAATAGCGCTCATTATCAGCATTAATAAAACTAAAAGTATGCGAGCCAAAACCATGCATATGACGATATGAAGCAGGAATACCGCGATCACTCATCAAAATAGTGATCTGATGCAATGCTTCAGGCAAACCTGTCCAAAAATCCCAATTATTAGTGGGACTGCGCATATTCGTGCGCGGATCACGCTTAACCGCATGGTTTAAATCAGGAAACTTCAGCGGATCACGGAAGAAAAAGACTGGGGTATTGTTGCCCACCAAGTCCCAATTACCTTGCTCAGTATAAAAACGCATCGCAAAACCACGGATATCACGTTCCGCATCCGCCGCACCACGCTCACCAGCCACAGTTGAAAAACGTACAAACATATCCGTTTTCTTACCCACCTCAGCAAACAACAGTGCCTTGGTGTATTGGCTAATATCATGGGTGACAGTAAAACTACCAAAGGCCCCTGAGCCTTTAGCATGCATACGGCGCTCAGGAATCACTTCACGATCAAAATGGGCCAGCTTTTCTAAAAACCATACATCCTGCATCAACAATGGACCACGTGGGCCAGCAGTTAAACTGTCTTGGTTATTAGCAATTGGGCAACCTGACACCGAGGTCAGTTTAGGTTTGTCACTCATGGCGCTTTTCCTTATTTATTGTAGGAGTTGGTTTCAGAGTAACTTAAAAATTTTAAACAGCCCAATATATTAATAAAAACTTATTAATAGACAAGCCCTATCGAAATTCCAGGCATAAAAAAACCGAGCACTAGGCTCGGTTTTCTTGAACTGCAGTGTTGCTTACTCTGCGACTTCTACTTCACCAGTAACCGGACGGTCAACCAGTTCAACATAAGCCATAGGAGCGTTATCGCCTGCACGGAAACCGCATTTCAAAATGCGAAGGTATCCACCTTGACGAGTTGCGTAACGCTTACCTAAATCGTTAAACAATTTACCGACTGCTGATTTTGAGCGAGTACGGTCAAAAGCTAAACGACGGTTAGCAACGTTATCTTCTTTAGCTAAAGTAATTAACGGCTCGGCTACGCGACGCAGTTCTTTGGCTTTAGGCAAAGTAGTTTTAATCAGTTCATGCTCGAACAGCGACACTGCCATGTTTTGAAACATAGCCTTGCGGTGGGCGCTGGTACGGCTTAGGTGACGGCCACTTTTACGAT
>JAAZJF010000264.1 GCA_012800475.1 Gammaproteobacteria bacterium | reverse complement strand
TATCCGCCTAAGCGTGCCTTAAAACAAACTCGGCTGCTCAGTGTCATCATGTGCCAGAGCAGCAGGGTGTAATGCCGCGTCTTTAGCTTTGAGGACACGCGCTTTGCGTTGCTGGCATAAACGTACCACGTGACGCTTATCGGTATCGCTGAGCTTCAGCCAATACAAACGCTCATCACGTGAGCGAAAACAGCCTTTACAATAGCCCTTATTATTCGCCTCACACACACCAATGCACGGACTGGGTATTTCAAAAAACTCAAGCTGCTGCATATAAACTGCCTTTAAACACTAAAACCACACCTTAACCGCGACCTTTAGGTTACTTTTTAAACAGCTGGATTTATACCACCATTTAGATGCTAAAAATTTAAAATACAAGCTAAATATTTTTTTTAACCCCTTGATTTTCTGCAAGTGCATACAGCATGCGGCGTTAGGCTGATGCATTAAAAATCACTGCTAATAGACAGCTTTTGACAGGTTGATATTAACCTCTCAATACCCTATATTGCGTCCCCAGTTCATACAAAACACTATATGATGTGTTTTAACCCACATCTCGCAATACAACAGTACTCGCACATATTCAACCCCTATTGCATACAAATACCTTAAGGATCTCACTATGACAGACTTTAATGCCATTAAAGTAACCAAACGCGATGGTCGCCAAGAGCCGATCGAATTAGACAAAATTCATCGTGTTTTGGATTGGGCTGCAATGGGGTTAAAGAATGTCTCAGTGTCGCAGGTTGAGCTGAAATCGCACATTCAGTTTTACAACGGTATCCGCACCAAAGATATCCATGAAACCATTATTAAAGCGGCTGCCGACCTGATCTCTGAAGACACGCCAGATTATCAGTACTTGGCTGCACGCCTCGCGATTTTTCACCTGCGCAAAATTGCATACGGTGAGTTTGAGCCGCCCCACCTCTTTGATCACGTCACTAAGCTGACTCATGAAGAGCGTTACGACAGTCATATTTTACGTGACTACGATAAAGCTGAGTTTGACGAACTGAATGAGTATATCGATCACGGCCGCGACATGACGTTTTCCTATGCAGCTGTTAAACAGCTGGAAGGTAAGTACCTCGTCCAAAACCGCGTCACTAAAGAAGTCTACGAAAGCCCGCAAATGCTCTATATCTTAATTGGTATGTGCTTGTTTTCTGATTATCCAAAAGACACGCGCCTGGATTACATCAAGCGCTTTTATGATGCCATTTCGCTGTTTAAGATTTCTCTACCGACTCCGATTATGGCCGGTGTGCGCACCCCATCACGTCAGTTCAGCTCCTGTGTACTGATTGAGTGCGGTGACAGCTTAGATTCCATCAGTGCCACCACGTCTGCGATTGTGAAATATGTATCGCTGCGTGCGGGTATTGGTATTAATGCTGGCCGTATCCGTGCAGTAGGCAGCCCCATCCGTGGTGGCGAAGCACAGCACACCGGCTGTGTACCCTTCTTTAAGTTGTTCCAAGCAGCGGTTAAATCCTGTTCACAAGGTGGCGTGCGCGGTGGTGCAGCGACACTGTTCTACCCGATGTGGCACCTTGAAGTTGAATCTTTGCTGGTTCTAAAAAACAACCGCGGTGTTGAAGAAAACCGTGTGCGTCACATGGACTACGGTGTGCAGCTCAATAAGTTGATGTATCAGCGCCTAATCAAAGGTGGCAACATCACTTTATTCTCACCGCACGAAGTACCAGGTTTATACGAAGCATTCTTTGCAGACCAAGCTGAGTTTGAGCGCTTGTATGTGCAATATGAGGCTGATGAGAACATTCGTAAGCGCACCATGCCTGCAGTTGAGTTGTTCTCACTGATGATGCAAGAGCGTGCGAGCACAGGTCGTATCTATATTCAGAACGTGGACCACTGTAATACCCACAGTCCATTTGATCCTGCGGTCGCGCCTATTCGTCAATCGAACCTGTGCCTGGAAATCGCACTGCCGACCAGTCCACTGGAAAACATTAACGAAACGGATAAAGAAATTGCGCTCTGCACTTTATCAGCCTTTAACCTTGGCGCTCTTGAAAGCTTGGATGAGCTCGAAGAGTTATCCGATCTAGTGGTGCGTGCGCTGGATTCGCTACTCACTTACCAAGACTACCCGCTGGAAGCTGCGCGCAACGCAACGATGAAGCGCCGTACGCTGGGTGTGGGTGTGATTAACTTTGCCTACTACTTAGCCAAGAACGGCCTTAAGTACTCAGATGGTTCAGCCAATGCGTTGACGCACCGCACCTTTGAAGCCATGCAGTACTATTTACTCAAAGCTTCAAACAACCTCTCTAAAGAGTTTGGTCCATGCACCGCATTTGACGAAACCACCTATGCGCAAGGTATCTTGCCCATTGATACCTACAAAAAAGACTTGGATGCCATTTGCTCTGAGCCGCTGCACTTAGACTGGGAAACATTGCGTACAGATATCGTTAAACACGGTCTGCGTAACTCGACTTTGTCGTCCTTGATGCCTTCAGAGACATCAAGCCAGATTTCCAATGCAACCAACGGTATCGAGCCACCGCGCGGTCTAGTCACGATCAAACAGTCTAAAGATGGCATCTTGAAGCAAGTGGTACCTGGCTATGACGATCTAAAGGGTCAGTACGAATTGCTATGGAGCATGCCCAATAACGAAGGTTACTTACACCTCGTTGGCATTATGCAAAAGTTCGTTGACCAAGCGATTTCGGCCAACACCAACTACGATCCTCAGCGTTTTGAGGGTGGACGTGTGCCAATGCAGCAATTGCTAAAAGATCTATTGACGGCTTACAAGTTTGGTTTAAAAACACTGTACTACCAAAATACACGCGACGGTGCTGATGACAGTCAAAGCGATATGGAAGATGATTGCGCTGGCGGCGCTTGCAAGATTTAAGGGTGATAATGATGAAATACAGTACTTTTTCACAAAACGATAATGACCAGCTCAAAGAACCTATGTTCTTTGGGCAGCCAGTGAACGTGGCGCGTTACGATCAACAAAAATACCCGATTTTTGAGAAGCTGATTGAAAAGCAACTCTCATTTTTCTGGCGTCCAGAAGAAGTCGATGTGTCACAGGATCGAACTGATTTTCGTAATCTGCCCGATCATGAAAAGCATATTTTCATTAGTAACCTCAAGTACCAAACCTTGCTCGACTCCATTCAGGGCCGCAGCCCAAACGTCGCTTTTTTGCCGTTGGTGTCGATCCCTGAGCTGGAGACATGGATTGAAACTTGGTCATTTTCAGAGACCATTCACTCACGCTCATACACCCATATTATTCGCAATATTGTGAATGATCCGGCGGTGGTGTTTGATGATATTGTGCGTAATAAGCACATCATTGAGCGCGCGGGTGATATCTCTAAGTATTACGATGACTTAATTCACTACAGCATGCTTTACAGTAAGTGCGGCGCTGGCACCCATACACTCAATGGTAAAACCCATGAAGTGAGCTTGTTTGAACTCAAGCGTAAGCTGTATTTGTGCATGATGAGCGTTAACGTTTTGGAGGCGATTCGCTTCTACGTGAGTTTTGCCTGCTCCTTTGCCTTTGCTGAGCGCCGTTTAATGGAAGGCAACGCCAAAATCATTCGCCTGATTGCACGTGATGAAGCGCTGCACCTCACCGGCACCCAGCACATCATCAACATTATGCAAGACGGTCAAGATGATCCAGAAATGGCCGAAGTCGCGCGCTCATGCTATGCAGAAAGTGTTGAGATCTTTAAGCACGCTGCCGAGCAAGAAAAAGAATGGGCTCAGTACCTTTTCCAAGACGGTTCTATGATTGGTCTAAACCAAGGTATTTTAAATCAATATATTGAGTACATTACCAACCTGCGCATGCATGCTGTCGGTCTTGAGCCGGCGTTTAGTAATGCTTCGCACAACCCCATTCCTTGGATTAATGCTTGGTTGGTTTCAGATAATGTACAGGTAGCGCCACAAGAAGTTGAAG
>JAAZJF010000263.1 GCA_012800475.1 Gammaproteobacteria bacterium | reverse complement strand
CTGCTCCCAAAGCAGGCGCGCTACCGGACTGCGCTATACCCCGATGGCTCCACGACCTGGACTCGAACCAGGGACCCAATGATTAACAGTCATTTGCTCTACCAACTGAGCTATCGCGGAACATACATTTGATTCAAACTCTTTCGATGTTTGCCTCATCTGTGGTGCGACATTCTACGCAAATATCTAATCTTGTCAACACCTTAAGTGAAATAAATATGAATTTGTTTCTCTCAGGCATTCATTATACTGCGTTTAATGCTGCGGGCTATTCTAACCATACTCAGCCCAAGCTGCAAGTGAACAACACAAGGTGTGAGAATAACTGCTACGTTCAAGACAATATCCCCTTGGTTGAGCTGGCTCATACCTCTTAAAGGGCAAAACAGTTAGACTGATTGCTCATTTTTATTGTTTGAACCTATTTATGCGTCGCACTAAAGAAGAAGCAGACAACACTCGTACCGCCATCCTGACGGCTGCGCAATTGTTGTTCCTTAAAAAAGGCGTGTCCCACACTTCTCTTGAGCAGATTGCTCGGCAGGCAGGTGTCACCCGTGGCGCTGTATATTGGCACTTCCAAAATAAAGCCCACCTGTTTCATGAGATGTTAAACCAAGTGCGCTTACCCACTGAGCAAATGGCCAAGCAAATCAGCCAGTGCGATCCGCACAACCCCATCATGGGTCTGCGTCAGCTTTGCATCGAAGTCTTACTGACGGTGGGTCGCGATGAGCGTAAGCGCCACATCCTCACGATCTTACAACGCCGCTGTGAGTTCACGGATGATCTGCGCGAAGCTGAAGAGCGCCACGAAGCATTTATTAATGAATTTATTGATTTATGCGAGCAACTGTTTAGTCAGCCCACAACGGCAGCACGCTTATATGCTGGAGTCACGCCACGCATGGCCGCGATCAGCTTACATTCGATGCTACTAGGCCTGCTCAGCAACTGGCTCAGAGATCCAGCGCTATTTGATGTGACACTGGCAGGCTCAATGTTTGACGGCTTACTCAGAGGGATCATTGCAGACTGGGAGCCCAGCACGACCTGCAACCTCCCAACCTGATCAGGCTCGCTTGAGTTACTCAGCAATCAGCCAGTCTAAACGCCAGCCACCTTCGTCTTGCGCTAAGGTTTGCGCCAGCATCGGTAATACCTCTCGCAACTCCTCCTCAAGCCCCCAGGGCGGGTTACAAATCACCATACCTGAGCCATTTAGACGAGTGGAGTCATCGGGTTTATTCACATACAGCTCAACGCGTAATAACTTAGGCGCGCTGCTTTTTCCTAGCATTTGATAAAAGCGGCGCAGTTGTGCGACATCTTTAACCGGATACCACAAACACACAATAGCCTGACGCATACGCGCTAAGGTTTCATCCAAAGCTTGCACTGAGTTTTTTAGATCATCACCTTCCTCAAAAGGTGGATCAATAAGCATCAGCAGACGTTTTTCTTGCGTCGGTAAAATAGCACGAGGAATATGCCAGCCCTCCCCTAGGTGCACGCTAACACGTCGATCAATGCGCATATTCTCTTTAAGCAGTTGACCATCAGCGGGGTGCTTTTCATTTAAGTACAAATGATCTTGGCTGCGTGTTAAGCAACGAACAACTTCAGGTGATCCCGGATAATAACGTAATTCATCATCCTCATTGAGCTCACGCACTGCGTGCAAGTAATCCGCTAATGCTGGATGTGTTGAAGTCCATAAACGGCCAATACCCTCTTGCCATTCATCGGTTTTCAGCGCTTCTTCACCCTGTAGATCATACAAGCCAATACCGGCATGCGTATCAACATAGGCAACAGGTGCAGCTTTTTTTTGCAACAATGCAATGCAGCGCGTTAGAAGCCAATGCTTCAACACATCCGCATGATTACCTGCGTGATAGGCATGACGATAGTTCATAAAATCCTCAACGTAACTCTTGCTGAATGCTTAACATAGTACGTATCCACGGCTTACTTTGACGAATTTGCTCAGGCAAATCGTTAATCGCTAAATGAGCCGATGCACGATCGGCAAAGGAGCCGTAAGTCACCACAAATAAGGCCTGGCCACGATGTTCTTTTCTAAAATAATGGTACTGCGCCGGATTTTTCTGCACAAAGGCTTTAGCTTTTGCTTCTGAGCTTGTGCCCAACACTTGTACGGTATGACGTGAAGGCGCTTGCTGCTTAAACCACTGACTCTGGCCTGCAGTACCTTTTAAGCGTGCGGCAGCCGGTGCTTTTTTCTGTACGGGTTTAGCAGGTGCAGCGGCTTTGCGTACCGGTGCTGCGGGCTTGCGCTCGACACGAGGAGCGGGCTTGGCGACCGGTTTTGGCACAGGCGCAGGCGCGGCTACTTTAGCGGGTGGCGTACTGACCGGCACAGGCGCACTGACCACAGGTGTCGGCGCAGGTAGCTCGACCGACTGTTGCTGCTCAACAGCAGGATCTTGTTGGGTAAGCGGCTCCTCTGTCGCAGGCGCTACCGCTTCATCTTGACTGAAATCCTGCCCATTGAGCAAGGCTTCAAACTGAGCATCGGTGCGTGGCTGATCGTCTTGGATTGGAGTGTCATCAGCATCTTCAGTATTCAAAGCTTGAGCCAATGGCGCGCGCACTAAAGGCACAGGATCGAGCTCTAAGGGCAGCTCTATTTTGCTCTTACTGCTGGCAGTGGCTGGAATCACTTTAGGCTCAGGCTTAATCTGCACCACAGCATCAGACGCATCCGTCTGGCCACTGTGTTTGTCGGCAGTCATGGTTTGCACCAGCCAAAACACTAAGGCTGCAATAACAATAACTGCCAGAATCGCAAGGTACTTCACTGGGATCGCTAACCCTGCTTTTTTAGTCGCAGATTTACCGTGCATCAACCCCAACAACATCGCCTTAGCCGTACTATTGACGCGCCCTGGCCAACCTTGTGATTGAGTGTAAATATCGCGTAACTGCTGCGCCGTAAACACATCAATCGGCTGACCGGCATCGATCAAGCGCTGCTCAATGTACTCAATGGTTTCCTCATGATCCCAAGGTTCAAGCGCAATCACATAATGTAAATCGGCGTTATCAGCGATTTTCTCCAGCACAGGATTGATCGACGAATCAGAAAATAACACCACGCGCGCGCAGGCATCATTCACGCCTTGGGCTAAGCGTTGCAAAAACAATAATGCAGATTCATCTAAATACTCTGCATTATCAATCAGCACATGCACTTCTTGTCCGCTCACTGAGAGCTGCTCAATGTGCTTTAGGACATCAGCAATTTCACTGTCAAACAAACCTAAAGCGGCACTGACTTGCGCGAGCATAGACGCCGCATCTACAGTGGCTGCAGCAGTAATCACAATACTTTGCGCCGGCTCCGTCACTTGTGCGACTAACGCTTGATGCAAAACAGTTTTACCACTGCCTTGTGGCCCGGTCACCACCAGCATTAACTTGCTGTAGCGAGCTAAGTGCTGCAGCTCGGTGAGCACCGTACGACGCTTAGCAGGGAAGAACTTAAAGCTTGAGCCACGTCCTGAAAAAGGATCGTGCTCAAACTGGTAATGACTTAAGTAATGATCGTCCGCATGCAAGTCAGTCATGATGCCCTCATTCAGTTAAATACTGTTGGTTAATGTTGTGTAATCAGCGACCAGCACATCATGTAAAATCTGCGCAGGGTAATCCGCAGTGATGACGGCATTCCCTAAATCGCGCAATAAGACCAAGCGTATATGCCCATTAATATTTTTCTTATCCACGACCATATGGCTTAAAAATGTCTCAGCGCTCATATCTTGCGGTGCGATAACGGGCAATTTGGCTTGCACTAGCAGTCTGATTCCACGATCGCGCTGCTCTGTGGTGATCCAGCCCAACTGGCGTGACATTTCCAACGCCATCACGGTACCGGCCGCTACCGCTTCACCATGCAGCCACGCGCCATAGCCTTGTTCTGTTTCAATAGCATGACCAAAAGTATGGCCTAAGTTTAACGTCGCGCGCACGCCTGACTCACGCTCATCAGCGCTGACCACTTGAGCTTTAGCAGCGCAAGAGCGCTCAATGGTTTCGATTAAAGCCTGAGGGTCTAACGCTTGAATCTGCTCAATATGCTCTTCTAACCAGGTTAAAAAGGGCTCATCACAAATCAAACCGTATTTAATCACTTCCGCCAAACCCGCTGATAACTCACGCGGCGGTAAAGTATGCAGTGTTGCTGTATCAATAATCACCGCTTGGGGCTGATAAAACGCACCCACCATATTTTTACCTAACGGATGATTAATGCCTGTTTTACCGCCGACCGATGAATCCACTTGCGACAACAAAGTAGTGGGGACTTGGATAAAGTTCACCCCGCGCTGGTAGCACGATGCAGCAAACCCTGTCATATCACCAATCACACCACCCCCTAAAGCGATGAGTGTGGTTTTGCGGTCATGTTTATCACGCAGGAGCGCGTCAAATATCAGCTGTAAAGTTTCCCAGTTTTTATACGACTCACCATCGGGCAAAATGATCTCAGTGATCTCATAGCCTTGTAAGGTGTCGCGCAATTGCTGCAAATACAAAGGAGCAACTGTGGTATTAGTCACAATCGCTACGCTACGACCCACAATGTGTGGAGTAAACAACTGGGCTTGCTTGAGTACATCATTACCAATATAAATCGGGTAGCTGCGTTCAGCTAAATCAACATTAAGAGTGCGCATGGATGCCTCTCGTTATAACGCTTAAATAAATATAAAACAGATCGTTGCCCAGAAGGCATGAGGCACAAAAGTGAGCTTATTGGCGAGTATAGCGCAGATTCATCAGCAAGATGGACGGCTATGATACGTACTCAAAAAGCGCATAATTTCCTGTACCACCATGCGTGGTGGGCGGATATCCGTCTCAATAATGAGTGTCGCTACTTCACGGTATAAAGGATCACGCAAGGCCAGTAAATCAGCTAAAACCTGTGCTGGATTTTCTGTTTGTAAGAGTGGCCGATTACGGTCGCGTGCGGTGCGTGCCAGTTGATGCTCAACTGAGGCATGCAAGTAAATCACAATGGCCCCTTGTTGCATGGCTTGGCGGTTTTCAGCTCGCAACACCGCGCCACCCCCTGTGGCCAGCACCAGTCCGGGCTGTGCGCACAATTCAGTGATTACCGCTTGCTCGCGATCACGAAAACCTGCTTCACCTTCAACATCAAAAATCAAAGGAATGCTGGCACCGGTGCGCTCTTCAATTTCTTTATCAGAGTCTTTAAAGGGCAAGCCCAGCTCTTTAGCCAGTAAGCGTCCGATGGTGCTTTTACCAGCACCCATCGGACCAATCAAAATATAAGTAGATGTTTGCATTAATTATTCAGTGAAATGGCTTGGTTATTCATAATGCGCGGCGTAATAAACACCAGCAACTCCGACTTGCTGTCTTGCACAGTATCGCGTCTAAACAAACGTCCCACAAAAGGTACATCACCTAAGAAGGGTACTTTAGATTGCGACCGAGTTTGTGTATTAGAAAACACACCACCAATGACAATAGTCTCGCCATCGGACACCAACACATTAGCATTCACCTCATTCTTTTTAATGGGTGGCACACCATTGAGCGCATTAGCAAAATCAGGCTCATCCTTAGTGACTTTTACATCCATGATAATGCGATTGTCTGGCGTAATTTGTGGCGTCACTTCCAAAGATAAAGCAGCTTCTTTAAAGGATGTACTGGTCGAACCACTGGAGCTGGCTTCTTGATATGGAATTTCCGCGCCTTTCAGGATTTTGGCAGTTTCTTTATCTGAGGTCACAACTTTAGGCTGTGATACCACTTCACCATTACCGGTTTTTTCCATAGCCGTCAGCTGTAAATCTAAAATGGCATGATTTGACACAAAACCAATACCAATCCCAGCTGTAGCACTATCCACACCTAAATCCACAAAAGGATTGTCCGTGACACCTTGACCCGCTTGACCACTGGCAGTCCAGTTGCCACTGCCTCTTTTTACACTACCATCCCAATTCACACCCAGACTTTTGCTGTAATCCACATTAGCCTCAACAATACGCGCTTCAATCATCACTTGGCGCACTGGAATATCCAGTTGTGCCACGACACGGCGTAATTCATCGAGTTTATCTTGGGTTTGATAGGCAATAATACTGTTGGTGCGATCATCAACAGTGACTGAGCCACGCTCATCCGCCTGCCCTGTACCACTGGTAACCGACTGGAATAAAGCTGCGATTTGCGCTGCTTTTGCGTAATTTACTTGGATCAGCTCGCGACGCAAAGGTGCCAGTTCAGCAATTTGCTTTTGCGCCTGCAT
>JAAZJF010000262.1 GCA_012800475.1 Gammaproteobacteria bacterium | reverse complement strand
ATCACCTGGCCGATTGGCTGCTACCGCGAATTTAAAGGGGTGTATCACCTCACTGAAGATGTGATTTATGTGTATTCACCCGGCCATGGCCATGAACGCACCGATGCAAAAATCATTGAACGCCTCGACAGTGATGAAGCGCGCGCGCATATCGGCGACCTCTACGACAGCTTTGTCGACGAGCTGGAATTAGTGCAAGGCGCTTGCCATGAGTTTGAGCATGACGCGTTTTTGCAAGGCAAGATGACCCCGGTATTTTTTGGTACCGCACTGGGTAACTTTGGTGTCGATCAGGTACTGGATGCCTTTGTCGATTGGGCGCCAGCACCACAGCCACGTATGGCACTGGAGCGTGAGGTATTGCCCAGCGAAGAAACTTTCAGCGGCTTTGTATTTAAGATCCAAGCCAATATGGACCCGCGTCACCGCGACCGCATTGCCTTTATGCGCGTGTGCTCAGGTAAATATGAGCAAGGTATGAAGATGCGCCACGCGCGTATCAATAAAGACATCCGTATTGCCGATGCCCTGACCTTCTTCTCCAGTGACCGCGAACGCCTCGAAGAAGCTTATGCGGGCGATATTATTGGTCTGCATAACCACGGCACCATTCAAATTGGCGATACCTTTACTGAAGGTGAAGAACTGTCCTTTACTGGTGTACCGCACTTTGCCCCAGAACTGTTCCGCCGTGTGCGCCTTGCTGATCCGCTGCGCGCTAAGCAACTGCGCCAAGGCTTGCAAGAGTTGGCCGAAGAAGGTGCAACGCAGGTGTTCTTCCCGCAGCGCAACAACGACATTATTCTCGGCGCCATTGGTGTACTGCAGTTTGATGTGGTCGCCAGCCGCCTGAAAGAAGAATACAAAGTGGAATGTATTTACGAGAGTATTAACGTGTGGTCAGCGCGCTGGATTGAGTGCGACGATAAGAAAAAGCTGCAAGAGTTTAAAGACAAAGCCCACGAAAACCTGTCCGTGGATGGCGGTGGTCACCTGACCTACCTTGCACCCACACGCGTGAATCTGAGCATCATGGAAGAGCGCTGGCCGGATATTAAATTCTTGTCGGCGCGTGAATCGCACTAATGCAGCACACGCCACTGGACTGATACAGTCGTTTGTCTCATCCTAAAAGCGCAGGTTTAGCCTGCGCTTTTTTGTTGGAGCGATGTATGTTGTTGATTGATAGCCACTGCCATTTAGACTTCCCTGAGTTTGACGCAGACCGCGAGGCAGTGATTGCTCACAGCCAAGCGCTGGGTGTAGAAAAAATGCTTGTGGTGGGTATTACACGCCAACACTGGCCGCGCTTGTGGGACTTGGTCAACAGTCACCCTAACTTATATGGCGCTTTGGGCTTACATCCCTATTTTCTGCATAAGCATCAAGACAGCGACATTCAAGCCTTAGCTGAACAGCTGCAGCGCTATCACTTGCATCCCAAGCTTTGCGCAGTAGGCGAAATTGGTTTGGATTTTTTCTTGCCTGATTTAGATCGCCAACACCAAATCCATCTCTTTGAGCAACAGGTCGCCTTGGCTGCCGAGTTTAACTTGCCGGTGATTATTCATTCACGTCGCGCCAACGCACAGGTCACCGCGATTTTAAAACGCGCCCAACTGCCGCGTGCCGGTATTATTCACGCCTTTTCCGGTAGCTATGAAGAAGCCATGGAATATATCAAGCTGGGGTTTTTGTTAGGCTTTGGCGGCGCAGCCACTTGGCCACGTGCTACACGTTTACAAGCAGTATTAAAACGCTTGCCAATTGATAGTATTGCGCTGGAAACCGACAGCCCTGATATGCCCCCGCATTGGCTGGCTGGACAACGCAACAGCTCTGAGCAACTGCCGCGTATCTGTGAGCATTTAGCACAGATTTACGGTATCAGCGCGGCCGCTTTGGCAGCACACACCAGCGACAATGTACGGCGTTTATTGTATGGGTATCGCTTAGTGGCCGACTAAAAAATTTGACAAGCTCACGCCAGCCCTTTTAGCTATACCACTCTTTTAAATATGCCAAACGGCTGCTGTGCGACACACTCCTCTTACTTATGTTTTTCTACAGGCTGTATCTTCATGAAACGCTTTGCTATTTTCTGTTCTGTGCT
>JAAZJF010000037.1 GCA_012800475.1 Gammaproteobacteria bacterium | reverse complement strand
TTACGCGTGCCGATTTGCGTAGGCCTACCGCCTACAATACCTATGTGATTTCAGGTCTACCACCGACACCTATTGCGATGGTGGGACGTGAGGCCATCTATGCTGCATTACATCCTAAACCCGGCAAAAGCTTATACTTTGTGGCGCGTGGCGATGGCAGTCATGTGTTTTCCAATAGTTTGGCTGAGCACAATAAAGCAGTCCGTGAATATCAACTTAAACGCCGTGCGGATTACCGTTCAAGTCCTGCACCCACCGCCCAATGAGGAACTTGCTGATGCGTGGTTTATTTATAACTCTTGAAGGACCTGAGGGTGCGGGTAAAACAACAAATCGTGCGTACCTAGCTGAGCAACTGCAAGCGCAAGGCTTTGACGTGGTATTGACCCGCGAGCCAGGTGGTACGCCGCTGGCTGAGCAGATTCGTGAGATTTTACTCGCGCCGCATACTGAAACAATGTCAGTGGATACCGAGTTGCTGTTGATGTTTGCCGCCCGCGCTCAGCATCTAACCCAAGTGATTAAGCCGGCTTTAGCGGCGGGTAAAATTGTGATTTGTGATCGTTTTACCGATGCCACCTATGCCTATCAAGGTGGCGGTCGAGGTTTAGATTGCTCGCGCATTGCGATGCTTGAGCAATTTGTCCAAGGCGATTTGCGTCCCGATATGACCTTGCTGTTTGATCTACCGGTTGAGGATGGCATGGCTCGCGCCGTGGCACGCGGCAAGCTCGATCGCTTTGAGCAAGAGCAACATGATTTTTTTGCAGCGGTACGGCAAAGTTATCTGCAACGAGCAGACAATGATCCTGAGCGTTTTCGTCTGGTCAATGCTCAGCACACCTTAGTCGATGTGCAGCGCAGTTTGGATGTGCATCTTGTTGAGATTATGAGTCGTGCACGTGAGTAGTCCTCTTTACCCTTGGCAAGACAGTCTGTGGCAGTCCTTAGCGGGACGCACTCAGCAAGCCCATGCGTATTTGCTGCATGGACCTGCAGGCAGCGGTAAGCGCAAGCTGGCTGAGTATTTTGCCGCATTCTTGCTCTGTAAAGCACCGGTGAAGCAACATCCTTGTGGGCAGTGCTCAGCGTGCAAGCTGTATGCCGCTAACACCCATCCCGACTTGATGCGTCTTGAGCCCGAGGATGAAGGTAAAGGGATTTTGATTGCCAATGTGCGCGATTTGGTAGCGAAGATTTTGCAAACCTCGCAGCAGGGCGGTCGTAAAGTTGTGATTGTTGAGCCGGCAGAAGCCATGACCACAGGTTCAGCCAACGCCTTACTGAAAAGTCTCGAAGAGCCTGCTGGCTCCACAGTGTTTATATTAATCAGCCATCAATTTAGTTTTTTGCTGCCCACGATTAAAAGCCGCTGCGTGTTACAGGTGTGCCCCTTGCCTGCGGCGCCCGCCAGTATTGATTGGTTACGACAGCAGCATCCAGAACTCAATGTGGAGCAATGCCAGACGCTATTAGCCTTAGCTTCAGGTTCAGCACTTAACGCGCAAAAGCTCTTGAGTGCCGATGTGTTGCTGATCCGTGAGCAAGTGGTTAATGGCGTAAAACAATTATTTAAGCAACACAGCAGCCCCAGTGAGCTAGCGGTTGCTTGGGCGAAAATGCCGCAAGATCTGCTTTTTGATTGGTTTTGTCAGTGGGCGCAATTGATGTTGCGTTATAAAGTGACTGAAGATGAAAGTGCCCTTGGGCTGGCGGATATGGCGGTGGTCTTAAAGCATGTGGCCCCGCGCGCACCTTTGGCGCTGTTGCTGCAGACTCAAGACTGGTTGCTGGAACACCGGCAAAAAGTGTTGCGCCGTGTGCCCTTGCGTGCGGATTTATTACTTGAAGCTTTGCTGGTGCGCTGGCAGGCGTTGCTACCGCGCTAAGCGATGTATCTGTGCGTATACTATAGTTGTGTTACGTCGTTGGTGCGCAAGCCCAGCATTTGAGCCATGCAGCTCTGAGTTGGATAGGAAGGTGCTATGAATTTACCTGTAAATGAAGAGCCGCGTCACAGTGTTCTCACCCTGACGATTAAAGATAAGTCGGTGCTGTATGCAGCCTATATGCCTTTTATAAAAAATGGTGGCTTGTTTATCCCGACTGCTAAAGAGTATGAACTGGGCGATGAAATATCGATGCTGCTCAACTTAATGGACGAAACTGATAAAATCCCTGTCACGGGTAAAGTGGCTTGGATTACACCCCGTGGTGCACAAGGTAATCGTGCAGCGGGTGTGGGCGTGCAGTTTGCTGAGAGCTGCGTGAATGCGCGTAATAAAATTGAAACTTACCTCACAGGATCACTGAAATCAGAGCGACCCACGCACACGATGTAGTGCGGTTGCTTGATAGGCTAGGTCCTGTATTTTTAAAAAATGGCTGTAACTATGCTTATTGATTCACATTGTCACCTTGATCGACTTGATTTAACAGCTTATGACGGCTGCCTTGATCGTGCCCTGCAAGCGGCGCGCGAGCGTGGTGTGGGCCACTTTTTGTGTATTGGCATCAGTGTCGAAAATGCACCGGTGATGCGCCAGTTAGCTCAGCGTTATGCTGATGTGGACTGTTCTGTGGGTGTACACCCGCTGGATTTAACGCGCGGCAGTGAACCCACGCTAAAGTGGTTGCTCAACGAGCAGGATCATCCAGGTGTTGTGGCTATCGGTGAAACGGGTTTGGATTATCACTATCAGCCTGAATCAGCGCACATGCAGCAGGAGTCTTTTCGTTTGCATCTCGATGCAGCACGCCAGTGCGCCAAACCTGTAATTGTCCACACCCGTGAAGCAAAGCAAGATACGCTGGATTTACTGCGTGAGGCCGCCTTGCCGCAAGCGGGCGTTATGCATTGTTTTACTGAAGATTGGCCGATGGCTAAAGCTGCATTAGATTTAGGCTATTACATTTCATTTTCTGGCATTGTGACCTTTCGCAATGCGGCGGCATTACGTGAAGTGGCATTACAGGTGCCAGCGGATCGTATTTTGGTCGAAACGGATTCACCGTACTTAGCGCCTGTACCGCACCGTGGTCGAGCGAATTTTCCAGAGTATGTGGCGGATGTGGCCAAGTTTGTTGCTGAGTTGCGTGGCGTTGAGTATGCAGACTTTGCTGCGCAAACAACGGAGAATTTTAAGCGTTTATTTCCATTGGCGCGGGTAGCGGGTTAGTACGCAGACGACTGTGTGCTTAGCATGGGTTGGGTTGCTGCAGAAATGTGCGCATGCCGTACTTCGGGATTGGTGTTTATCCGTCGATGAACCCGTCCGGGGTTCAGCTCCGGCGCTACGCCATCCATGGCTACGCTCACCGCAGTAGCAACGAGGTGCGTCAGGCACCAAGCTCGCTTAACGATGAAGATAAAACAGGTGCGTCAGGTACCAAGCCTGCTCAAAACATCTAAGGCTTACGTGCCACAATCACCGCGCGCATCGGAGCAGGTAGGCCTTCGATGGTTTGTTGTGGGTTATCTGGATTGAGGAAGTCGCCTAAGGATTGATATTTCATCCACTCGGTTGAACGTTGCTCATCGGTTGAAGTATGACTGACATCCACACAACGTACATCCTTAAAACCTGCGCGGCGCAGCCACAGTTCGAGTGCCGCTACGGAAGGTAAAAACCAGACATTACGCATTTGCGCATAGCGGTCTTCAGGTACTAAAACTTGATTGCAGTCACCTTCAATCACTAAAGTTTCCAGCACTAATTCACCACCACTGACTAAGCAATCTTTCAGAGCTAAGAGGTGATCAATGGGCGACTTGCGATGATAAAGCACGCCCATTGAAAACACCGTATCAAAGCCTTCCAGCTTAGCGGGTAAATCTTCGAGCGCAAAAGGTAAGTGCCAGACTGGCGGTGCGTTAAAGAAGTGCTGCATAGCTTGAAACTGACAGAAAAATAACCAGTTTGGGTCAACACCCACCACGGTTTTTGCACCGGCGCCGAGCATGCGCCACATATAATAACCATTGCCGCAGCCCACATCTAAAATGCGCTTGTTGGTTAAGTCTAAATGCGGGCTGACGCGATCCCATTTCCAGTCTGAACGCCACTCGGTGTCGACATGCACATCAAACACATGAAAAGGACCTTTACGCCAGGGCATTAACCCTTGCAAGGCGCTCAGCAATTGTTCGTGCTGCGCGGGGCTGCACTCACCCTGCAGATTAAATGCAGTGCCCAGCTCAAGAGTCTCAGGTTGCAGAGGTGGTAAAGCGTCAACAGCGGCCATCCAGCGCGGTAAATCACCGTGACCGATAGCGTACAGCTGATCAAATTGTTGCTGAATGCCCAAGGACCACTTTTCTAAGGGTGTGTTGGCAAGCTGTTGAACGAGAGGTGAAAAATCAATCATGGTAAGGCAATCAACGAAGCAAAATTTAAACACTGGAACCACACAATCACCTTACTAAATCCGGCGCTATATAAGCGTTCACGGTTTTCTTCAAGGCTGTCGGGTAGCATAATTTTCTCAATAGCACGGCGCTTTTGCGCGATTTCTAATTCGCTATAACCATTGGCACGCTTAAAAGCTAAATGCAGTTCGTTCAACAGTTCGTGTTCATCAGGGTCATTGAAACGTAGTTTTTCTGAAAGAATTAACGCGCCGCCAGGGAGTAGGGCGCTATGAATATTCTTCAGTAGCTCTAAGCGTTGCTCGGGTGCAATAAATTGCAGCGTAAAGTTCATCGCAACTAAGGATGTGGGCTCAAAGGCCAGCGTCACAATATCTGCTTCAATGACATCCACCGGCAACAACTCTTGAAACATTGCATCTTGTGCATTGAGATGTTCACGACAGCGCTCGACCATGGCCGCAGAGTTGTCGACAGCAATCACCTTGCAGCCACTGTGACTGACATGGCGGCGCAGTGCTTGAGTGACTGCCCCCAGTGAACAGCCTAAATCATAGAGCGTGCTATTGGGCTGAGCGAATTGAGCAGCCAGTACGCCAGTGTTCTCAACAATCGTTGGGTAACCGGGTACGGAGCGTTTAATCATATCGGGGAAAACACGCACCACGTCTTCATTGAAAGTGAAATCGGGCACTTGGGCCAGTGGCGTGTTAAAAATGCGGTCTGGAGTGTGGGTCATGGGCTTGTATAAGATTAAAAAAAGCCATTATGCCATACCGCGACTGAGAAAAGCCGGTGCATGGGCGCCTTCTAGTGCGCGTTACGGTGAGCATCCTATAACGTGTCGGCTGATGTGTTGGTGGGGTTAAATAGAGTAATCGTCTATAGGTCACAATCCATCGTTTAGATGTGCATTGCCGACCTTCAACAGCTATTTAAAAGCCTGCCACTTGATAGTCTCAGAGTTAGGCAATATTGTGTATAAAGATTGTCATCGCAAAGTCCATCGCTCTGTGCAAACTCAGATACAGAACACTCGATGCTGACCCGCTAATAGACAGGTTGTGAGGTTTTTTTGAGTGCAGAGGTGCTTTTTCTACGCTTAATCCCTTTGGCCTATAGCAGGTAATGTGTCGTGAGGCTATTGTGGTGCGTCTTAGCTGGACAAGAATTTTAGGCTTGGCCGCCAGCAGAGCGCGCGCAGTAATGCGCGTATTTTTTTACCTGTCAGTGACTCTTAAGTCGAGTGCTGAGTTAGCGGTCATCTAGGCGGCTTTTAACGTGGAAGATGCACGATGATTGGCATACGCAGTATTGCAAGTTACATCCCTGAAGGCAGAATTGATAACATCGCGCAAGCACAGAGCTTTGACCGTGATGCAGAGTTTGTACAAACGAAGTTAGGCA
>JAAZJF010000261.1 GCA_012800475.1 Gammaproteobacteria bacterium | reverse complement strand
GCGTCATTCTTGGTCATACCAAGTTGCAGCCTGTGAAACAAGAAGCATCGCCCTTTAAGGGCGGTGAGAAGTCACTACTGAATTGGACTTACCATAGCAATGCGATTGATGGTAATGGCCGAACAGCTCGACTGTTGATGAACCTTGAATTGCTTAAAGCAGGTTACCCAGCAGCTAAGAATGTGTTTGAAAAAATCAGCTCATCCTCATGTTATATCGCCAATAGCGATTATAAGTCTTGATGCCAAAATACTACTTGCCACCAAGATCATCCTCAAACCCTAAGCGCACAGCGGTAATCACGCGTTCAGCCGTTACGGCGTCTGCCAATTGTGGATATTCTTTTTTAAGCTTGCCAGATAGCTGCCAGTTATTCTCTTTAAGTGACCGAATAATACGGTTAGCGTCTTGGTCAGGCATTTCCAACACATCTTTAAGCTGCTGCTGAGCACGTTGAAAGCTCATTAATACGCGCGCTTCTTCGGCCATTTCTGTGTGTATGGTGTGGGCGACTACGTTGGCAGTGTAGACAACATGCGCAGTTAAATCAGGGTAGCGCCATGCAAACAGAGCATCTGCATACTTATCAAAAATAAAATTGCTGCGTGTGCCATCGGCAAAGGTTTTGATTGGACCAAAACGATAGGCTGTTGCATAGCGTTGCATAAAAGGTTTTGAAAAAATGTCTAGAGTTTTGTTATAGCCTGCACGAAAGTCAATCGAACTGGTGATGGTGGCTGATATGGGTAAGATCACGCCATCGGGAATGGCTTGATCACGAATCAAACTGTCGTTAATCAGAAAACGATGCAGGCGTCCATTGCCGTCGCGCATGGGGTGAATATAAACAAAACCAAAGGCGATGACTGCCGCACGGAGCAAAGGCTCAGCGCTACGTGTTACGGCTTCAAAGGTACTAAGCCCATCAAGAATATTAGACACCTCTGCGAAAGGCGGAGCAATGTAGTGCACGAGGTCTTCACGCAAGGTTGCTTGTCCAACAAAAACAGGGGAGAGGCGCAGTCCTAATCCGAGCGCATCCTCGCCAAGAATACCGGCCTGCAGCGTGCGTAGACTATCGCTACTTAATGGGTTTTCAATATGGCCGCAATGCTGGGCAATAACATGGGCAAAACGTTGTACTCGATCGGTTTGATCGCTTTCTTTTTCAATTAAAAAACTAGCGCGCGATTCTTTAAAGGTTAACCAACTGGCTGTGCGCATTAAAATGTCTGCGCCAAATTGCTGATCTAAAGCCTTTAATGAGGTTTTCAAATCAAATTCGATAGCTTTTTGCACAGCATGAGTGCGGCGTACCATGGGACAAAAATCAGCGGAGCCTGGCAAGTTATTATTAACCCGCCAACGTTTAACCCGCTCAGGTGTCGAGCGCACTACGTAGGATTGTGCAGGAAGAGCTGTGCAATATGCGCCATTATCCACATCAGGAACATTCAATCGCTGACCGGTTAACCACTCATATAAAAAACCGGTACGTCGTGCATATTGGCCGTAAGGTGCTTTCTGGCACCATGCTTCAATGGGCTCTGGGCCAATCGCTGCAAATAGGCGTGCAAAAAACTCTAAATGGATATCTTCATATTTGAGACCAAATTCAAAATGCCCAGCAAAGCTGTCTTCTGGCTGATAGCTGGCGGGGTATTGGTTGTCAATGCGATCGTCAGTTTCTCGACTAGTGCGCGTCGAACCGATAGTGGATTTCACCCGTAGGGGCTGGACAAGATTTATTTTATAGCGCTGTGCAAGTGCATTAAAGCCGATTTGCATGGGCTGAATCCTTTACTTTTATGCTTTAAGCATTAATTTTTTCTAATTCTTGCACGAAAACGTTAATAAATCGATACCAACTCTGAAATACAATACTAGCGGTGTGGTTCAGCGATTAGTGGGTAGT
>JAAZJF010000260.1 GCA_012800475.1 Gammaproteobacteria bacterium | reverse complement strand
TCAGTCACCATAAAGTGTTTTTCTTTATTGACTGGGCTGACTGCTGTCCACTTACTGTGCAGTAACTTTTTCGGATTAATTCTATGCACACCACATTCCTCATCAGATGATAGATTGACTCAGTATCCATCGCTGACCTTATATATGCAGCATGATGGCTACAGACTATTCTATGAATTAGAATGCTAACTGTCGTGCATTTTTGTTAGGCTACTACCCAATTTATTTATCTCTTACGCGCTACGCTTTGTTGAAAAGGTCTATGCTGTGTCCATTGTTATCCCTTGTGCAGAAAGCCTGACGGTTGAATTTAAAAGTGATCGCAATGGCTACCCCGACCGTGAATTAATTGAAGCCCTAACTTGCCTTGCCAATACATCCGGCGGCGAATTATGGCTGGGCGTTGAAGATGATGCGACCCCCAGTGGTCTGCACCTCAAACACCAAAACACGATCCACTTACAGGGCTTGATTGCCGAGCAGACTATGCCCCCGCTGGTTGTATCTATTGATTTGCACTGCATCAATCAAGTGCTGGTAGCCCAGATACATGTTCCGCGCGCACCTACCCTAGTGGCAACTTATGAAGGCGTTTACCTTAAACGGCGTCTTAAACAAGACGGCACACCTGAATGCATCCGCATCACACCCGAGGGTGACAATTTAGATCGACTCTCAGGTGTATCCTAACCTTGATCAACCTGCCTCTGTCACTTGAAAACCCATATTGCCTTGGATCGAGCCACAGTAAACACACTCGATGACTCGATTCAAACAGGTCAATAGATCATGCTCAGGTCTTCAATAGACTGAAAAAGCAGAGCAACTCGTTTATGATTGCCGCCTCATTTGTTATGTTTTAAGGACGACCCATGTCATATGATTACGGCTCCCAAGGGTTAGGCATTGCCAACCCCTTTAAGATCGAAGGCGCTATTATTGCGTTGCGCGGCCTTGTAGTCGCTTTAGCAGGTTTTTATGCGCTGTTTTTAGTCGCCAACTTAGTGGACCGTGGTCGTGATATCGAAGGCTGGTTACATGCAGGTTTAGGCTTGCTGTTAGTTTTGTGGGGGCTGACCGCTTTAGGTCAGGGCTTATTTAAACTCTTTCGTTTTTATGTCGGCCGTAGCGCTCCAGACAGCTTAACGCATAACATCGCTGATCCGGATCAACGCAGCAAAGCCTACCCCAGCGCACAAGAACTGCATTCAATGTTGATGGGGCGTAAAAACACTACCTTCTTGGAGCCACGCAGCCTCTTCTCTCGCATGGTGCATACGCTGATTCCTAAGCTCTTATTTATGCCTCCGCAGTACCGCACGTTGGCAGAAAATTTATTTTTCAATCTGTGCATGACCATTTTTATGCTGCTGACCTTTGCTTTAGCCTGGTTCGCTAGCGCAACAGGCTTGGCCCGTCTAGACGACACACCGGTTATGGCCTGGCTCGGGCTGATCCTCACCGTTTATATTGTGAAACTTTGGTGGTCAAGCCGTGATCCGTTAAAGCACTTTACCCAAGGCGGCCGTAATATTGGTTTACCGCGCATTGGCCTGATTATGGGCTTGGCTATTTTATTGCCAGCGGTCTTAGCCTATGTGCACCACAATATTGAACCTATTCCTGAACTGCCCATTGAGACTTGGCCGTTTTTATTAATTATTTTAACCCTAGGTTTAATCACCAGTGCCTTAGGCTTATTGCTCTTAGCCAACCGCATTCGCTTTATTGATCCCACGACACAAGTCTCCGAACACCGTGATAACTGGCAGAAGAACCTGATGCCACGTGAGTTATTTATTCACTTAGATACGCATATTCTCGCCAATCGCCGTTATCGCGAAATCCCTAACCGGGTGTATCAAAACTTTGAGCCTCACTTAACTCAAGAAGGCGGTGCAGAAAAAGGTGCGTTCAAGGGCCAAACCCTTGTAGAAACTCAGCCGATTCCACATAACCTACCCTATTCAGGCAGCTTTAAAATTGCACGAATTTTGACCACAGCATTAGGTCAAACACTGATCGCTGCCAGCTGTTTATGGCTGCTCACACTGATCGATGAACTCATCACTATTGTGGATTACCCTGAAAATATCCACTTATTGATGTATCCATTAATTCTGCTTATTTTCGGTAATGTATTGACTGCCATGGCCAATGCATTCTGGAGTGAAATGCTTTTCCGCTCTTTACTACTTGAGTTGAGCATTGAAGGGACCTACACAGAATCGCGCTTATCCACAGGTAATAGCATCTACGACAGCACCCGCTCAGAGAACGTGGTGGTGCGCTCAACCATCACACCTTGGTTCTTAGTCAGTGAGTTATTGACCAGTACCTTCACCACGGTGGGCAGTCTGAATCTAGAGCAAAAGCGCTATATTTTATCTCTAGATAAAGATGACAATACGTTAAACGACATTTTAGATGAGCTTGATGAGTTCTTTGACAGCCGCCTGACCATTGCCGGCGTCAATGAAGTAGACCTGCATTCAGCCAGTCAAATCCATCAAATGAACGAGCAAACACGCCCTACACTGAACCCGCAGCTGCAACAGTCGCGTCAGCAGCTTGAAGCAGAGCATGCCAGCGCTAAGGTACACCATGCTGAAGAAGTCGATAGCGCACCTAACACTCCGGCCATAGAAGACCCCAACTTACCCAGTTAAAGGTCTTACAGAATGCGGGGTAGCCCTAAGCGCTCCGCCGCTCTTGCAACATACAACCCATAAAAAAGCGGCGCTGGATGATTCCAGCGCCGCTTTTTTATACACCGTTATCCGCGAAGATTAATGTGCTTGTTTTTTAGAGCTTTTAGGACAAAATGACAAATTCAAGAAATGCTCAAGTGAGTCATCCAAAATATCCAACCACGGCTCCGGTAACTCAGGTGCTAAAGTCTGAGTGAGGGTTGAGCGATACGCTTTTTCCCTAAAGCCCATGATGTCGACTTGTTTATCTTTCTGCCACTCTTTAAAGATCTCACCCTGCTGCTCTACCGCAAACTCAGGGTAATCAGTCACATTGGTTAAATCACGAATGTAGCGTGCTTGGAAGTCAATATCGCCATCCACATCTGTGACTGCTGCATACTCTGCTAACCATGCCTGCTCGTCTGCTTGACGTGCAGCGAGTTCTGGTAACTTAATTTTCTCTAAAATCACATCCCGCGCATACCATGCTTGCGCATCAAACATATTGAATGTGAAGTACTGATCTTGCATGCCTAAATAAATCAGTTGTGGATTAGGCTGCCAAAAAATACCTTTGTACAGGTTTTCTGGGTACAAGCAGTTGTGTGTTTGTAAACGCAACTCATCCGGCAAGAAGGGGAAGTGGAATAAATACCCCGTACACATAATCACCGCATCAAAACGCTGACTCGTGCCATCAATAAAATGTGCTATATCACCTTCAAAACGCGTAATCAAAGGCACTTCTTTAATGCCTTTGGGCCAGTCATAACCTAAGGGTTGACTGCGATAGCTGATGGTGACTGATTTTGTGCCATATTTATAACACTGAGTACCAATATCTTCTGCTGAGTAGCTACCACCCACCAATAAAATATCTTTACCTTTAAACTCAAGCGCATCACGGAAATCATGCGCATGCATCACTCGACTTGGAAACTCTTCCAAACCTTCAAAGTAAGGCAT
>JAAZJF010000387.1 GCA_012800475.1 Gammaproteobacteria bacterium | reverse complement strand
TTGATGTTTTGTGTGGTGACAGTGATCTGAGAGTTGAGTGAGCCTATGCCTCCTTGCTGAATCACATCGTCCTCTTTTTTGCTGTTTGCATTTTGCTTCACCAGCCAAAACTCCCAACTCGTACCACCCGTGCATTGAAAGTTTATTGCAGTGTCTGTAGTGCAAAATGTGATGGTGCGATTACGCTTGATCGATTCTGAGCGCGCTAAAGCAAGCGCGTCGGCGATTTCTAGGCTGATAGTATTGAGGCGACTGCTGATTATAACATCACGAAAAAAAGGAATAGCCACGCTAATTAAAATGGCCGCCACGGTGACGGTCACCATTAATTCAATCAAAGTAAAGCCGCGTTGAGACGCCATAGTTCATACTCCCTAGTAGGCGCGCACTATAAGAGGGTCACTTGCTCCAGCGCAATGGATCTTGGATGGTCGGTGCTATAGTGCTGACGAGCTGCTCTATTTAATATCGGCAACTTTACAGTGCAGCCTGATCTTAAACGTATCTTAAGCGGTGTGGCTATTTGATCTAGCAATGCCGTACAGCACCTTCCGTATCAAGTGCTGTACGGCCGCTGTGTTTAGCTGGGAATCACCACTTCACCCTCATGCCCCTTCTGCGCATAAGCCTCTAATATTTTCTCCCGCAAGGCCTCTTTCGCTCGCGTCTCGCCATGAATCAAGCGCACCTGCTGTGGCCATTTTCGCATGCCGGTTATAAAGCGCACTAAGCTGGCTTGATCGGCATGTGCTGAGTAACCGCCCAGCGTGGTGATTTCGGCGCGGATATCAATGCGCTTGTGGTTGATGTCCACATAACCACCGCGCGGTCCGTATTTTTGAATCTGACTGCCAAGCGTGCCGTTGGCTTGGTAACCGACAAAGAGCACATTGTGGCGCGGGTCATCGAGCATGGCTTCGAGGTAATTGACAATGCGTCCACCGCTGCACATGCCACCGCCAGCAATCACAATGGCAGGGCGCGCGGTCGCCACTAAGTGCTTGACCATGCGTTGATGGTCGGCATGGCTATCAATGGTGATCAGCTGTTTAAAATCCAGCGGATTGCGGCCTTTATTTACGCGTTGCTGCGCTTCTTTGTCCCAGTAGCTTTGCAGTTGGCCGTAAACTTGGGTAAAGCGGCTGGCGAGGGGTGAGTCGAGAATAATCGGGATATCGTGCCACACCGAGGCGTGCTCAGGTGGCTGGTCTTGGCTGAGAATATCTGCGCTGCTGGTCAGGCAAGTTTGGCAGCGATTGCGGTGCACAATATCTTCCAGTTCATACAGCAGCTCTTGCGTGCGGCCAATGCTAAAAGCTGGGATCAACACCGTGCCTTGATCGCGCAAGGCGTGCTCGATCATGCTTTGTAAACGCTGGCGTCGATCACGTCGATTTGCATGTTGGCGATCACCGTAAGTGCTTTCTAAAATGACTAAATCAGCACGGTAAGCAGGCTTAGGTGCAGTGAGAATGGGTGCGTAGGGCGCGCCTAAATCCCCAGAAAATACCACGCGCTGCTTGGCTTGTTGCCCTGCGCGTTTTAATTCCAACTCAACAAACGCTGAGCCGAGAATATGCCCTGCACGCTGCAAACGAATATTCACCTGCGGCAAAGGCGCTTTGAGCATCGGCAGCCATTGATTATAGGGCAGAGCAATAATACGGCTGGCGACCAGCTTGATATATTGCTCAACCAAGTGCTGATCACGGCTGACGCCCAGCTTAAACGCATCTTCAAGCACGATCGGCAGCAAATGCGCTGAAGGCTCGCTGCAAATAATCGGCCCTGTAAATCCTGCGGCCAGTAAGTAAGGAATACGCCCCACATGATCAATATGCACATGGGTGACAATCAGCGCTTTAACGGTGGAAATATCAAACTCAATATTCAATTGCTCACTGCTGGCGCGGCCCTCGGGTGAGGTTTCTGCGCCTTGGAATAAACCGCAATCAATCAGAAAACTGTGGTCCGCATCAATAAAAATTTGGTGGCAGGAACCGGTCACGCCATTTTTGGCACCGTGATGAACAACCTGAGCTAACTCGTGCATGGCTGCGCCTTTTTATAATAGGGGATCACCATTAAAGCCGCTCTGGCCTAAAAGGCAAACGCAGAGCGCTAAAGTGTGACGCAGTTCACATTTTGCTGGCTGAGTTGAGCTGTGCGTGGGTTAAAAATAGTGCACAAGCTATAGAGCATCACACGCTAAAGCCTGCTTTAGAGCCATGTATGCCACTATGCATCGCAAAAAACCTGCGCCACGATATGCACTTGCCTAAACGACAGGGTATATTAATGCCTATCTCAACCTGCAAGGTCAGTCTGCATGCGTAAGCCTTACTTTATTCTTCCTGCGCCTTTGGTGTATCTGGCATTTTTTTTATTGGCTTGGGCAGTGAGCACATTCTTGCCGATGCCGCTGACCAGTGGTCCGTGGACGTGGTTTTTGGGCTGGACGGCAATTGATGCTGGCGTGTTGCTGATGTGCTGGACGGCATGGCTGATGCTTTGGCGCAAAACCACCCTCAATCCCTACGGCAAACCACAGCATTTGATTACTGAAGGCCCGTTTCGGGTTACGCGCAACCCCATTTATATCGCCGATACCCTGCTGTATATCGGCGCTGCCTTATTGTTTGCCGATGTGTGGGCGTGGTTGTTTTTGCCTGCGGTGCTGGTGGCGGTGAGCTTTGGTGTAATTCGCCATGAAGAGCGCTTGCTGGTGCAGCACTTTGGCGATGATTACCGCGAATATATGGGGCGTGTACGCCGCTGGTTGTGAGTTTTCCGATATTGCGAGTAGCACGGACTAACCCCGTCATTGCGAGGAGCGTGGCGACGTGGCAATCCGCAGCTATCGCCGACCTTTGCAGATCGCAGGCCGCGGCCATCCACTGTGCTGTGCGTAACTAGTTTAAATTTGAAGTTGATGTCTTGATTGCGGAGTGTGTAACCCAATGAAAAACGC
>JAAZJF010000259.1 GCA_012800475.1 Gammaproteobacteria bacterium | reverse complement strand
GACACCGCCCTTTCACGGCGGTAACAGGGGTTCGAGTCCCCTAGGGGACGCCATATTAAGATTTAATCTTAAACAAAAAAACCAGCCTAGTGCTGGTTTTTTTGTATTTGTTATTTACGATGCAGTGATGCGATTTTTTAGAATAATGCATCATCGCTGCGACGAGCTTCGCGCTGTAATTGATAGACAAAACGCTCAATGGTGCGTTGATCTGCTCCAGTGAAAGCATGAAATTTGAAACCTGCCTGCAGTGTATTGGTAGCTTCAATACTGTACAGGTGGCGCAACTCAGCACTCAGGATAATATTGCCAGCGGGCAGGCTAATCGTAAAAGTTTCGTAGAGTTGGCCCGGTTTTAAAGAGTGGCAGGGCTCTTTTATTTCAACTTTGCAGCCTGTAGCTGAGATATCGAGCAAACGTCCACGGATAGGGTTTTCAATGATTTTGCTATCAATTTGCACTTCCAATGACTGCTCTGGCAGTGTGTTCGCGCGAAATGCATTTCTGCGTTGGTGGTAGGTTGCTTGTATTGGCGTGCTCAGCCAATAGCAGGGCGAGCCTTCAAATGTATCGGGTAATGCTGTTTGATGATGTAGCCACGTCATGCGTACACCTTCGCGGTGCGTAGTGACTTCAAGTTCTGCGCCATTGATCAAGTACTGTTGGCCGTGATTGGGGATGATTTCATCGAGTGCAATACGATTATTATCACGATCAACATCGACAATATAGCTTTGATACAGTTGCTTGGAATCGGTAAACCGCAATTCTAGCGGTGTACGGCTTGTCATTAATGCGCGCAAGTGACTGCTGATCTCAATTGCAGAAGTGAGTTTTTGCGGTGGCAGTGACACTGTATCGTCAGAAAATAAGTCAGGCACAGGCAGCAATTTCCTTTTGACTGTATGGAATGCTTAAATAAAAATTAAGTATAACAGTAATTGTTTTTAGCTTGATATATTTGCTGTTTAAGCTTGGCTAAAAGGGCGCTGTTTAATGTTGCTGGAGGCGCTGCCCGTTTTATCATACAGCGTGGGCGTGTCGCTACCGCGGATGATATTCAGTGTGCTGCTGACGCTGACTTGGTTGCTGCGAATCAAGCGGCCGTTACGCAAATTAGCTTCTTGGCAGTGCTCGATCAGGGTGCTGAGTTGAGTGCTCTGGCTGAGCAGATCTGCACCGATACTAGATTGCGCTGCCAGCTGGTTCAGGCCTGCTGTATCAGCACTGTGACCCGCTTGTACAAGCAGCCTGCTGCGCTCGCTGGCATGTTGCTCCAGAGTGCGCAGTAGGGGTTGTTTGTGTGCAAGCAACTCTTGCAGTGTCTCGAGTTTGCGTTCACTCAGCGCGCTGAACTCTTGCTCAAGCGATGCTAAGAGTTGCTGCGTTGTACTGATGTCCTGAAGAAAAAGTTCAAGTATGCGCTGATCAGACATAAGGAGCCTTCATCTACAGTTGAAAGTAAAAATTAAGCATTAGAATTGTGCTTCTAAGCTCAGCATTTTATCGGCAACACGTTGGCTGTCGACTTGATAGCTACCATCAGCGATGGCCTGCTTGAGTTGCGCCACTTTATCTGAGTTAACGCTGGGCATATCAGCAATTTTTTGCGATACGCTTTGCAGTTGGCGCGCATCTTGGCTTAATTGCACTGACTCACCGGCTTGGGTTTGCGCAGCTGAGTCGGGTGCTTTACCCGGGTTTTGCGTATTTAATTGCGCTGAGTTGGGCGAGCTTGGATGTGTTGGCTTGCTCAACCTTGCGGTGTTATTTAGATTATTAAAGTCGATAGCCATAGGATGAACCTCGAATACGGTATTGGAATACTTGCTAAGTCATCGGCCCTGACTAGAAAAACTTTAGTATTTTTTTAATACGTGCTGATAGTTGTCTGTAATAGCATGGTGTTGAGCTGATTAGGCTTTTAAAGCAACACTGAACTTTACTGTACTGAGCATTACATTGCCACCTCGACCTGTCCAGGGCCTGTCACGCGTGCGTGAATAATACGCTTGGAACGCGTGTTGCGTACGCGAATTTGCTGGCCCACAGTGCCTTCTTCTAATGCCATGCCGGGCATACGGACAAACATCGATGTACCGCTGGCACTAATCACTACCGCGTCGCCTTTATTGACTGCTGCTGCGGCTTTGAGTGCCGACACCGCAATCACTTGGTTGGGTTGGACGGGGCGAGTCAGCTTTTGTCCGACAACATTTTCAAGATTGAGTATATAGCCTTGGCGCAGGCTGCTAACATCGCGCTCAGCAAGTTGCACATCCGAGTGTTGGACGATGCTATTGCGTTGCATAGAGCGCACAGCAACGGCGACCTCTTGATATAAATTGACATGGCCTGGCACAAAAATAGTCCAAGGTGCATTACTGTCGCAGCGTACGCGTAGGGTGACACGACCCACAGGTTGCGCTGGGCTTTCTAAGCTCACTTGCAGTGGAATAGAGCAGGCGGGCAGGCGCAAGCGAGGGTCCAATCGACCCATTTTGACACTGTGACGGCCTTGAATGTTGTTATCACTGAGGTGTTGTGCAGTGATGTCCTCAAGAAAGGCTTGGCTAGTGCCGATAATCTGTTGTTGCAAGCTTTGCGCGTGGGTATGAGTTGCAAAGGCAATCAGTAAGCCTGCGTAAGCGACTCGCTGCAAACCTTGTGCAAGTTGTGTGGTGTGCCAAAAAAGCGTCATCAATAGTTTCATAGTTGTTGTTTAAGCAGGAAATGTGCCGCATTGAGTAGAGGTGCGCTGACACGATGTCAATAGTAGGAGTTTGAGTATGGCCAGTGTATTGGATTCAGTAAACCAGCGGACGCAGTTGGTGGGTAAAAATCGACTAGAGCTCTTATTGTTTCGTCTCAATGGTAAGCAGTTATACGGTATTAATGTCTTTAAAGTGCGTGAGGTTTTGCAGTGCCCGAAACTGACCTTAATGCCGCGATCTGACCCTATTGTGCGCAGTGTGGCCAGTGTGCGCGGGCGCACTATTACCGTCATGGACTTAGCTTTAGCAACGGGCCCTCAGGCACTGGAAAATCCTGATGACGGCTTTGTGATTATCACTGAATACAATATGCATGAGCAGGGCTTTTTGGTCAGCAGTGTGGATCGTATTGTGAATTTAAACTGGGAAGAGATCCATCCACCGCCTAAAGGAACCGGACGTGACCATTACCTAACCGCTGTAACGCGTTTGGGTGATGAGTTGGTGGAAGTGATTGATGTGGAAAAAATCTTATCGGAAGTGTCGCCCTCCTCAGAAGAAATCTCGACAGACTCACTGACTGAACAAGTGCGTATCAGTGCATTAAGTAAAAAAATCTTAATTGTGGATGATTCCAGTGTGGCACGTAAACAAGTGTTGCGTTGCCTGCAAGCGGTGGGTGTAGATGTGGTGGAGCTTAATGATGGCCGCGCTGCTTATAATTACTTGCACAGTATGTTGCAAGCCGGTCAGAATCCCGCTGATGAGTTTTTGATGATGATTTCAGACATTGAAATGCCTGAAATGGATGGCTATACCTTAACGGCAAAAATACGCGATGAGCCCTTGTTAAAAGACTTACATATTTTATTGCACACTTCATTATCGGGTGTGTTTAATAAAGTAATGGTGGAAAAAGTTGGGGCGGATGATTTCTTAGCTAAGTTTCGTCCCGATGATTTAGTGGATCGTGTTGTAGCGCGCATAAAAGCGGTTGATGGGTTATAATTTACGAGTATATAGAGTGCTATATTGAGCACATTTTAAGAGCTAATTTTAAAAGGCGGTCAATGTGTCGGTCTCACAATCAGAGTTTAATGCGTTTAGACAGTTCCTTGAAAAAAAATCAGGCATTGTCTTAGGGGATAATAAGCAGTATTTGGTGACCAGTCGCCTAAAAAAGCTACAGGAAGAGCACGGCATTCAATCTTTGAGTGAGCTGATGAGTCGTATTGAAGCGCAGCCACGGGGAATCCTGCAAGAGCAGGCCGTGGATGCCATGACGACCAATGAAACCTTATGGTTTAGAGATACCTTCCCGTTTGAAATTATGAAAAACAAGGTGTTGCCTGAGTTACTCAAAAAGCACCCTGGCCAGCGTCTGCGTATTTGGTCGGCCGCTTGCTCATCAGGTCAAGAGCCTTATTCATTGTCCATGACAGTGGATGAGTTTGATCGTGCTAATTTAGGTCAAGCTAAAGCCAGCGTGCAAATTGTGGCCACAGATCTATCACCCACTATGGTGCAAGCTTGTAAAAAAGGTGAGTACGACAGTCTGGCGATTGGGCGTGGCTTATCCAGTGAGCGTTTAGCCAATTACTTTGATAAAACGCCAGCAGG
>JAAZJF010000258.1 GCA_012800475.1 Gammaproteobacteria bacterium | reverse complement strand
TGACTGAACCCTCTAAGGTCAAGACATCAAAAACATCCGCACCAATTTCAGTGCTGAACTGCTGTAATTCAGCTAAAGTCATTTGCGCTAAATCTTTACCTTCTTTAACCCCGTAACCCACCGCATGACCGACAATTTCATGGCAATCACGGAACGGTAAACCCTTGCCCACTAAGTAATCGGCTAAGTCGGTTGCGGTTGAGAAACCACGCAGCGCTGCTTCGCGCATCATCTCGTGCTTAGGCACAATCGCAGGCACCATATCGGCAAAGGCACGCAAGCTGTCGCGCAGAGTATCAGCGGCATCAAATAACGGCTCTTTGTCTTCTTGGTTATCCTTGTTGTAGGCCAAAGGCTGACCTTTCATTAAGGTTAACAAGCCCATCAAGGCGCCAAAAACGCGTCCGCTTTTACCGCGCACCAACTCGGGTACATCTGGGTTTTTCTTTTGCGGCATAATCGAGCTGCCGGTGCAAAAACGGTCTGGCAGATCAATAAACTGAAACTGCGCCGAGGTCCACAACACCAACTCTTCGGAAAAGCGCGAGAGGTGCATCATGGCGATACTGGCTGCGGCACAAAACTCAATAGCAAAGTCACGATCCGACACGCCATCCAGCGAGTTACCCGAAATGGCTTCAAAACCTAACAACTCACAGGTCAAAGCGCGGTCAATCGGGTAAGTGGTGCCTGCTAATGCAGCGCTACCGAGCGGCATGCGGTTGGTGCGTTTGCGGCAATCCATCAGGCGCTCATGGTCACGCGAGAGCATTTCAAACCACGCCAGCATATGGTGACCAAAAGTCACTGGCTGCGCGGTTTGTAGATGGGTAAAGCCCGGCATAATGGTATCAGCATAGGTTTCTGCTAAACCCAACAGGCCTTCTTGCAAACGCGTCAACTCAGACAGAATTAAATCGGTTTCATCGCGCAACCACAAACGAATATCAGTGGCCACTTGGTCATTACGGCTGCGACCAGTGTGCAGCTTTTTGCCAACAATACCGACTTGCTCAGTTAAGCGCGCTTCGATATTCATGTGCACGTCTTCAAGCTCCGTGCTCCAGACAAACTGACCGGCTTCGATTTCTTTCTCAATCGCCTGTAAGCCAGTAATCACCGTATCGCGTTCGGCGTGGGTTAATACACCAACTTTAGCCAACATCGTTGCGTGGGCAATTGAACCCATGATGTCATGGCGATATAAACGCTGGTCAAAATCCACTGACGCGGTAAAACGCGCAACAAATGCATCCACCGGTTCGCTAAAACGACCGCCCCACGACTGATTAGTTTTCTCGTTGCTCATTCAATCTGCCCAGCTCAACAATAAAAGATGGCCACATAATAACAGGATGGCAGCCGCTTATGCCGCCCCCTGTTTAATTATGTGCGTCTTATTGATGTACGCCATGCTGCTTAAGCCAACTTAAGAGTTGCCCTAACGGCAAAGCACCACTTTTACGGTCAATTTCTTTACCGTTGCGAAATAAAATCAAACTTGGAATTGAGCGCACGCCCAGCTCACCGGATAAAGCCGGATGCGCTTCGCTATCGAGTTTACCAAAGCGACATTGCGTACTCAGCTGACTCGCAGCTTCACTAAAAGTCGGGGCAAATTGGCGGCACGGACCGCACCAGCTCGCCCACACATCCACCAACAAGGGCACATCACCTTTACTGTGCTGGCGAAAGTTCGCTGCAGTTAAATCAAATGCGTTATCAATAAAGACCGGCTTTTTGCATGTTCCACACTGAGGCTGCTGATCGCGCTTAGCGTTTGGAATGCGATTCAGTGTGGCGCAGTGTGCGCAAGGCACAACAATTGAATCCGTCATTTTCTGATCCTCTTTTATTCAACAGACCCATACTTTACCCAATGATTAACTGTTTAGCCCAGCCTTTGCCACAAATCATTTGCTGCTTGATATTTCATCGTCTACAACTCAATAGACCCCTGTTGTAAAAAGCACCGCACGGAGGCGGATACTTATGCAGGCACAACGCGCCTTCACTTTGATTGAAATGTTTATTGTGCTCACGTTGCTGAGTATTCTGGGCCATATCGCTGTGCCTGCGCTGCAGGATTTTCTTGAGCGCAATCGCCAACAGGCTTTACATGATCAAGTGACCCGCGCCATAGCCAACGCACGTATGTATGCCGTTACTCAGCGCGTGCAAGTGGAGTTATGCGGCAGCAGTGATGGCCTCACCTGCGATGATAATTGGGCGCAAGGCTGGTTATTACGCCCATTCAAGCACAGCGAACCCATTAGCGTGACACAACTCAATGGCGATCGCCCGCGCTTGCAATGGAGTGGTTTTCAGCAGCGTATTCGTTTTCACAGCAGCGGTATCAGCCCCACCGGTAACGGCCGTTTTTATAGCTGTTATAAACAACGCATCACTTGGCAACTGGTACTCAACCGTCAAGGGCGTCTACGCACTGCCAGCCCAGCGGAAAACACAGCGCAAACCGCGCGCTGCACTTGATGGACCTGCAGTAATACTTGCCGCACAGCACTGGGTCGGGTAACACTGCGTATTATGAGTACATTAAATAGCGGTATCAGCCGTACCAAGGATTTTTTTGTGCCCGAACTGTGTCGGGCCGAAGCTTTATTGATGCTGATTATTTTGGCTCAGCTACTGGTGTGTGTACTGGTGCTCGCTGAACCTATTGAGATCGCGTTCGACTGGGTGCGCTTAGCTTTAACATCGCTGTTTGTGCAGTGGATCGTTTTATTATCCGCTGCAGTATTGTGCCGCGCACGCCCTTGGCTGATACGCCAAACGGTCACCCGCGCTGTCTTGATGATTTGTATTTTGGTTTTATGCTTAACCTTGGCTTGCACCTTTATCGCAGAGTTTTTTTACTTGGCCGATCATTTAGCACAGGAAGAACGCATCCATTTATATATTCGTCACGCCTGTATCAGCTTGATTATTTGTGCTTTATTACTGCGCTATTTTTACCTGCAAGGCCAGTGGCGTCGGCAACAGCAAGCCGAATTGCAAGCCCGTTTACAATCTTTGCAAGCGCGCATCCAACCGCACTTTCTATTTAATAGTTTAAACAGCATCGCCAGTTTAATTGCTTCACACCCTGAAGCTGCAGAAGATGCTGTTTTGGATTTATCTGACTTATTTCGCGCCAGCTTAGCCAACCCCAACACGCTTTCCACATGGCGCAATGAGCTGGCGATCGCAAAACGTTACTTATCCATTGAACAATACCGCCTTGGCGCACGTCTACATACTCAGTGGCATATTGAAAGTGTTCCTGATGACTTACCCATGCCGCATTTAACCTTGCAACCCTTATTAGAAAATGCTGTCATTTATGGTATTGAACCTAGCATTCAAGGGGGTAGCATTGAAGTGACAGCCACCTATATACATGGAGTATTTACCTTACATATCAGTAACCCTTTTATGCTCAGCGCTACACCGAGTAACCCGCGTGGCACGCGCTTAGCATTAAATAATATTGAAGCGCGCCTCAGGGCACTCTTTGGCTCCACAGCGCGTTTATCAACACAACAACAATTAGATCGTTACACCACCCGTCTGAGCTATACCTGCTCCAGACCCTCAGCAGAGGCGCCCTAGCAAGATGAAGATCTTAATCGCTGATGATGAGCCATTAGCTCGCGAACGCTTAACGCGACTGCTCAATAAAGTACCCAATAGCCAGGTACTCGAGCCCTGTGCTGAAAATGGCCAACAAGCATTAGAATTAGTGGACCAACTCAAGCCCGATATTGTGCTGCTTGATATTGGTATGCCGGGTTTAGATGGCTTACAAGTTGCAGCCAAACTGTGTGAGCTCAGCGATGCACCTGCAGTGATTTTTTGCACTGCCCATGATGAATATGCTTTGCAAGCCTTTGACGTCAGTGCCATAGGTTATCTAGTCAAGCCTGTGCGTATTGAGCAACTGCAAACAGCCTTAGCTAAAGCTCAGCGCATCAACCGCTTACAGTTGGCGGCGCTATCTCGCGGCTCAAATGATGCTAATGCCGTGCGCACCCACCTCAGCGCGCGCAGTCATAAAGGTATCGAATTAATTGCATTGGACGATGTGATCCACTGCATGGCGGATAATAAATACGTCACTGTGCGCCACCTTCATGGCGAAACACTGATTGATGAATCCCTTAAGTCACTGGAAGATGAGTTTACCGAGCGTTTTGTGCGTATTCACCGCAACGCGTTGGTCAGTCGCAGCTCAATTGAACGTTTACAACGCTCACCCAGCGGACACCATGAACTCTATTTACGCGATGTCAGCGAGCCTTTAATCGTGAGCCGCCGCCACGTTGCAGGGCTGCGTAAACTCATGGACAGCTTGTAAGTTTGCATTGAGTCTTGCCACTAAGCATGAGGCAAGACTGCGCTGCGCCTGTTATCATCGATATAATATACACCCACAATTTTGGACCTTAATTATGTCTTTGAGTGAACAACCTGTTACCGAACTGCGTATTGCTACCCGTAAAAGTGCTCTGGCACTGTGGCAAGCAGAGTTTGTTAAAGCAGAGCTTGAGGCTGCGCACCCAAACTTATCTGTCACGCTCGTGCCCATGGTCAGCCGTGGCGATCAACTGCTCGACTCACCCTTGGCAAAGATCGGCGGCAAAGGTCTGTTTGTGAAAGAGTTACAAGCGGCGTTGATGTCAAAAACAGCCGATATTGCTGTGCACTCAATGAAAGATGTGCCCATGGAGTTTCCAGAAGGCTTAGGTTTGTACTGCATTTGTGAGCGTGAAGATCCGCGCGATGCATTTGTATCGAACAACTATGCGAACCTAGCCGAACTGCCCCAAGGTAGCATCGTGGGCACTTCAAGCTTGCGTCGTCAGGCGCAGATTTTGGCGCAACGACCTGATCTCGTGGTCAATTTCTTGCGCGGCAATGTCAATACTCGCTTAGCTAAACTCGATGCAGGTGAATACGACGCGATTATTTTAGCGGCAGCCGGCTTATTGCGTTTGGGTTTTGCGGATCGTATTCGTAGCAGTCTGGATGTCAGCAGCAACTTACCGTCAGGCGGTCAAGGCGCTGTCGGTATTGAGTGCCGCAGTGACGATACGGCCATCCATGAGCTACTTAAACCCCTGCATCATGTCGATACCAGCTACCGTGTGACCGCAGAGCGCGCGCTGAATAAACACCTCAATGGCGGTTGCCAAGTTCCTATTGCCTGCTATGCCGTACTCGAAGGTGATGAGTTATGGTTGCGCGGCTTTGTAGGCCAACCTGATGCCTCGGTACTGCTCTATGCTGAGAGACGTGGTCATAAAGATGACGCACAAGCCATAGGCGTCGCCGTAGCCGAAGATCTGTTAGCGCAAGGCGCAGGTGAGATTTTAGCCGTGCTATATGCCCAAGAGACGCCATTAACGTGAAGCCGTGGCGTGTGCTGATTACTCGGCCCACAGCAGATAGCGCAGTTTTAGCTGCGCTATTAGCCGAGCAACAGATTTATAGCAGCAGCTTACCCTTGCTGGAAATTCAAGCGCTGCCAGAAACACCAGCGCAGCGCTCGCTACTACTCAACCTTGATCAATACTGCGCAGTTATTGTCGTCAGCAAACCCGCAGCCATACTGGGTATTGAGCGTGTTGATCAATACTGGCCACAGCCTTTAGTTGACCAGCATTGGTTTAGTGTCGGTGCCGGTACCGGGCGCATTTTGCAAGACTATGGCTTGCCCACCAGTTGGCCTGATGTAGGCGATGACAGCGAAGCCCTTTTAGCGCTACCCAAATTTATTGAAACCATCAGCACCGATGATGCGCGTGTGCTCGTTATGCGTGCTGATGTGGGCCGTAATTTTCTTGCCGAGCAATTACAGCAACGCGGCGTGCAGGTCGACTTTTTACCACTGTATTGCCGCAGCTTACCGGTTTATCCTAGTGATACATTGATCACTCGCATTCAACAAGAACAACTCAATGGCCTTGTCGTTAGCAGTGAACAAGGTTTGCGTCACTTAATTGAACTCGCTGGAGATGCCTGGCCGCAATTGGCCTCTTTAGCCTTATTTGTGCCGAGCCCTCGTGTGGCTCAGATTGCTCAAGAACTGGGCGCTCAACGCGTGATTGATTGCCAAGGTGCGAGCAATCACGCTGTACTCAACGCCTTAAACACGCATGCGGCACCCATAGCATAAGGATTGAATCATGACCCAAGCTTCAGATAAGCCCGACGCCAAAGCGGATACTGCCACGGCAAGCACAGCCTCAACCAGCGCTGCACCGGCAAGCGAAAAAAATCAATCGCGCACCTCCAAAGCCTCATCTTCAGGTAAAGGACTGGTCGTACTCGCTTTATTGTGCGGTTTAGGCGGCCTCGGTGCAGGGGTTTGGAGCGTGATGCAAATCCAAGCCGCCGATCAGCTGTCAGTCAAGCAGCAACAGCAGTTATCAGACGTGCTGGCCAATACGCAAAGCGTGGCAAAAAACGAACAGCAATTGCGCGCCCAACTCGAAAAAATGCCCTCGGCTGCACAATTACAGCAAGGTCGTGAATTGCTCGCTGATGTACAAGCTGAGCAACAATTACTGGCACAGCGTTTAGAAACCATCTTAGGTGCGAGCCGTCAAGACTGGCGCCTGGCCGAAGCCGAACATCTGTTGCGCATGGCCAGTTTACGTTTAAGCGCGCTACATGACACAAACAGCGCAGGTTTCTTACTCGAAGCGGCGGATCATATTTTGATGGAGCAAAATGATCCGGCAGCTTTTGCCGCACGCGAACAACTAGCACGCAGTATCACTGCCTTACGCAGTGGCGGATCGTTGGACCGTACCGGTTTATTTGTTAAGTTGGGCGCTCTTTACCAGCAAGCCAATCAACTGACGCACTTAGCACCGAGCTTTACCCAAGACGCACAGATGCCAGCAGCGCAAAGTGCCAGCCATTGGGAACGTTGGTGGGACAGTGTTTCACACTATATACGTATCGATTTTAATGCCAGTGAGCAGGTTCAGCCTCTGCTCGCAGGGCAAAGCCTGACCCAAGTGCGCTTAGCCTTGGGTTTAGCGCTAGAGCAAGCACAATGGGCTGCACTCAACGGTGC
>JAAZJF010000257.1 GCA_012800475.1 Gammaproteobacteria bacterium | reverse complement strand
GGCTGGGACTTCTGCGCAGATGCTTGGCCGTTAGTGCTGGGATCAGCGGGTTCTGTTGTGTCGGATGCACTGTGGTTAGTGTCAGTGGATTCAGATTGAACAGCTTGAGCTTGAGTGTCTTGGGTTGTTTCAGGTATCAGCGCAGCTAAGTGTGCTTGTACGATGGCTAAATTATACTGCGCTGCCAACATCTCTGGTGCTTGATTGAGCGCTTCTTGATAGGCCAATTGGGCCTGTTCAAGTAAGCCTGCTAAAGCTAATGCATTGCCGCGATTGTAATGCGCTTGCGGGGTGTCAAAGTCAGCCAGTACCTTGGCTGCAGCACGGTAGTCTTGAGCTAAATACAACGCTGTAGCGCGCCACAAGGGGTCAGTGAAGCGTTGTGCCGCTCGCGCTGGCTGTTGCTCAAGTAATTTGGCACCTTGCTGATCTGGACGCTGCCAAAGATCATTGAATTCAAAGGCAAAAGACTGCAGTGGCAAGCAGCACAGCACAATCAGTAAAAAGCTGCCGCGTCGTGCAAACAGAGCGCTAAGCAATACGATGGGTAAAATAAACCAATAGCCCTGGTCTTGATAATCACGTGCGGCAGGTTTGAGTGCAGTACTGATATTGCTGTCCCCTAAAGTCGTGATACCCAGCGCAGCGAGATCGCTGTCATCGGGGCGCAATTGTATATAAGGGCTTTGCGTGTGCTGGCCTAAAAGTTGTAAAGAGCTTTGATTGAGACGACTCATGACCACAGCACCGCTGGCATCGGTGAGAAAGTGCGTATGTTCTGGCGCGGCGATTGGCGCACCGGTCAGGGTGCCAACGCCCATGATTTTGAGCTGGATATCATGTGGCTTAAGCTGCTGTGCGATAGCTTTTTGCTCGTTGATCGATACCCCATGGCTGATCAGAATAATGTCACCGACCCCTTGCGCGCCCTGTTGTAAAAGATCCACGGCACGGCCAATCGCTAAGTCAGCGCGCTGACCGGGTACGGGCATCAAGTCGGGTTGTAGCGCCTGCAGTAGATTGGTGCTGGTATGTAAGTCGTTACTTAAGGGGACCAAAGTGTGTGCACTGCCTGCATAGACGACAATAGCGGTAAACGCCGCATCACGTTGCTCCAGTATACGTAACACTTTAGCGCGCACCTGATGCAGGCGACTGGGCGGTACATCAGTGGCCAATATATCAGGGGTTAACTGCAGCACAATGACTAGCGGCACAGCCTGCGGGTTCGGGCTGTTAGGTTCAATTGTGCTTTTCCAGCTCGGACCGGCCAGTGCCAACAGAGCACAGATCCAAACACACAGCAACACAATAGAGCGCGTGTGACGTTGACGTGGGGCATCCATATTTAATAACACGCCATGAAATATCGGCGGCAGCATTACACGCCAGTCATGTTGTGATTTGTGTACACGGTAGAGCGCCCAAGCTAACAGTAGGGCTAAGGGGGCGCAGAGTAACCAATACAGGCGCGTCCACTGTGGCCAGTATTCAGCGAGCAGAGCCATCAGCTTAATCTCCCAAGTCGTCTGGTTGCGTGCCGAGCTTGATAGACACGGTAGCTGACTCCCAACAGGCTGAGTATCAGTGCGATGGCTAAGGGCCAAACGTACAGCTCTTGAACCTTTGCTTGGGCGGGGTGCTGTGTAGCGCTGGGTTCGAGTTGGTTAAGGCGCGTATGGACGGCGTGTAAGCTGGCGCTATCAAACACATGGAAATACTGACCTTGGCTGATATGCGCTATTTCACTTAAAGCTGCTTCGTCCAGTTCAAGGCTGGAGGTATCTAATAGGTCGTGCTCAGCGGATGGGTGTTGAGCGCCAATTCCAACCGTATATATTTTGATGCCATAGTCGGCAGCCAGATGCGCTGCGGCAATAGGTGACATAACCCCGCTATTGTTAGCGCCATCGGTCACTAAGATCAACACCCGCTGCTCAGCCGGCCGCTCACGTAAACGTTTAATCGCCAGACCAATGGCATCACCTATGGACGTGGTTTCACCGGCAATGCCCGGTTGGGTTTCTTGCACCCAAGTTTGAATGCTGTGGTAATCGTAAGTGAGGGGGGCTTGTAAATAAGCTTGGCTGCCAAAGAGTATCAGGCCGATGCGATCGCCCTGACGTTGATTGATAAAAGATTCCAGCCACTGCTTTACAAAATCAATGCGTGAAATAGGCATGTTATCCAGAGTCATGTCGCTGTAGAGCATGGAGTTGGATACATCCATCGCAATAAGTACATCACGACCTGTAGTGGGGTGTTCCAGTGATGTGCTGTGCAGTTGTGGGCGCGCACTGGCGCTGATAATAAGGAGCCAAATCAACCCGTACAGCACAGTTTGGCCACGCCAGTACGAACGTGCTGGATGTTGGCGCAGTTGTAATTCATGCAGCTCTTGATAAAAAGGTACACGCAGCTCAACGCCTTGCTGGCGCACAGGCGGGACAAAAGTGTAAATCAACCAGGGTAAAGGCAAGCACAGAAAGAGCCAAGGCCAAGCGAATTCATACATGTTTGCGAATCCAAATCTCAACGGCTGATTGTAATTGAGCGATCGATTTATCATCCAGTCGACAATCGGGCTGGTAAGCGCCTTGGACTAAGATCATCCAGCGGGTTAAGCCTGCAGCAGGGCAGCGACTGTCTAAAAAAGCCAACCACTCACGACCACTTAAAGTATGGCTGGCGCTATCGGGGTAACGAATCGCGCAGAGGCGCTTGAGCAACTGATTGAGTTGTTGCAACCATGCGCCTGCGTGCTCGCCGTCGTAGGGCTTGGCTAAAGCATGCAGTTGCTCTACCGCATGCTCACGTAAAGGGTCGCTCTGAGGTGCTGGGGCTACAGCAGTGCGCGCTTTTTTGATAAAGAGCCAAGTGGTAAGGCACACCGCCAGCACTGCAGCCAGCAGCCACCAGCCCGGTGCCAGAGGCCATAGGCTGACCGGAGGAGGCAGGATAATAGGCTGCAACTCATCAAGTTGTATCATAGCGGTCCCTGCGCACTGT
>JAAZJF010000256.1 GCA_012800475.1 Gammaproteobacteria bacterium | reverse complement strand
TCGTAGGCTTTGCAAGCCAGCAGCAAGTAGTCAATGGGTTGCGAGTCTGTGGCCAGTTGCACCTGAACTGGGTAATACTGGGTGCTGTGGTGTTGCGCATCGCTGAGGCCCACGCCCGCTGTATGTTGATACGCAGTGATGGCTGCAGCATCGCGTACAATCAGCTGTACGTGATGCTGTTGCGCTGCTAAACGCGCTGCCCATAAACAGCCTAAACTGCCTGCACCTAAAATATGCCAATTCATCATGCCAACACCACGCTATAAACTAAGCCTGTCACTGTATAATCTAAATCATGTGCGGTGCAAACTATCATGCCAGGCCAAAACTTGGCATCATCAGCGGCCGCTTGGGTGGGGTACGCAGCTGGCATGCATTGCTTGTTTTTAAGCATGCTGTGCCGTGATCGTAAAACCAATAAGCGGTGTGTTCATGTCTCAGTTGTGAATGCAAAGTGGCCGCGTGTTGCATATATTGAAGTATTTTTATTTAACGTAGAAGATTTTGGAGGATCACAATGCCCTCATTTGATGTTGTTTCAGAGCTCAATACTCACGAAGTGACCAATGCGATGGATAATGCAGCTAAAGAGCTGGAGCGTCGTTATGACTTGCGTGGTAAAGCTGAAATTGAGTTTAAAGATAAAACCATTACTCTCACTGCAGAAGCTGATTTTATGCTTGAGCAGCTGATTGAAATCGTAAAAATGGCGTTAGTTAAGCGTAAAATTGATGTGCAATGTCTGGAATATAAAGATGCGTACGGCTCAGGCAAAGTCGTGAAGCAAGAAGTTATGTTGCGTGAAGGCATTGATAAAGAATTGGCTAAAAAAATCGTCAGCACGATTAAAGAGGCCAAACTTAAAGTACAAGCTTCGATTCAGGGTGAGCAAGTGCGAGTCACGGGTAAAAAGCGCGATGATTTGCAAGAGGCGATGGCTTTATTACGCGGTAAAGAACTGGGTATGCCGATTCAGTTTGATAACTTTAGAGACTGATCATTTGCTACACATGCCGAGTGTGCTTGATGTGCGGTATGTGTGAGATTCAATAAAAATGCCCGCTGAGTTGCGGGCATTTTTTTACGTCTTAACGTAATTTGAGCAGCGTATCTGAGCGTTCTTGCGTGCTATGGTACAGCGGCGCGTTGACTTCCAAGTCCTTGAGTGGCGCTGGGAAGATCGCTTCAAGCTTTTCAGTCCATTCTGTTGAAGCACGTTGCTCAGGGAAGCAGCGTTTGAGCAAAATCAACATAATGGAGACTGTGACTGACGCACCCGGTGAAGCACCGAGTAAGGCCGCCAATGAGCCGTCTTCTGAGCTCACAAGTTCAGTACCGAATTGTAAGATACCGCCTTTTTTCTCATCTTTTTTGATGATCTGGACACGCTGGCCAGCAATTTCTAACTTCCAATCTGCAGGATCAAGCTGTGGATAGAAACGGCGTAAGGAGTCTAAGCGTTGCTCCATTGACTGGCGCACTTCACTGATTAAGTAGCGCGTTAAGTCCATGTTGTCGCGGCCCACTGCCAGCATCGGCCAGATATTGCCCAAGCGTACTGACATGGGTAAATCTAAGAAAGAGCCGTGCTTTAAGAACTTCGTGGTGAAGCCAGCATAAGGCCCGAACAATAATGATTTTTTGCCATCAATCACGCGAGTATCTAAGTGCGGGACTGACATCGGTGGCGAGCCAACAGCGGCTAAGCTGTAGACTTTGGCTTGGTGCTGTTCAACCACTTTAGGGTTGTCGCAACGCAGCCACTGACCGCTGACAGGGAAGCCGCCATAACCTTTACCTTCAGGAATACCTGATTTTTGCAGTAAAGGCAGCGCAGCACCGCCAGCGCCTAAGAATACAAAGCGTGACACTATGGTGCGCTCTTGGCCTGTGGCGAGGTTTTTAACCTTCACTTCCCAGCCTTGAGCGCAGCGCTTGAGGTCGACGACTTTATGCTTGTAGCTCAGTGTGCTGTTGTCTTGCTGGTTTAAATAGGCCAGCAACTCGCGCGTTAAAGCACCAAAGTTAACGTCAGTACCGTTAGCAATATGAGTGGCAGCAATCTCTTCGTCATCTTTACGCTCTGCCATCATCAACGGCAGCCACTCAGCCATCTTAGCTTTATCGGTGGTGAACTCGATTTTTTCAAACGCATGGTGAGCTTTGAGCAGTCCAGCGCGTTTTTCTAAGAAATCGATGTTCTTTTGACCTTGGACAAAACTTAAGTGCGGCACAGAATGGATAAAGGTGCTCGGGTCACCAAAGGTGCCTGTTTCAACAAGGTGAGCCCAAAACTGTTTGGACTCTTCAAACATGGCATTGATATTGACCGCTTTTTTAATATCAATGGAGCCATCTGCAGCTTGGGGTGTGTAGTTGAGCTCGCAAAGACCCGCATGACCGGTACCTGCGTTGTTCCATGGGTTAGAGCTTTCCATCGCTCCATCTTCCATTTGCTCAACAATTTCTAAGCTCAGGCTTGGATCGAGTTCTTTTAGCATCACCGCTAAAGTTGCACTCATAATGCCGGCGCCTACCAGCAATACATCCAAAGGTGCTTGATTATCTTGTGCCATCAGTGTGTCTCCAAATGCAGCTTTTGGGCGATACAGTTATATAAACGGTGATTCGCCACGATAAGGGTTAGATTATTGCGAAAAAATCAATGTTTTAACCGCTGCAAGATGGAGGGCTGTTGGTGCATGGGACTGTAAACGCCAAACTATTCATTGCTTGCCACACTCTTGTGAAGTTGTGAAACCGTTTCCCGCCATCTTTTGGAGTAGCGGATCTTTAAAATGCTCTTACCGCAGGCGCAGAAACAGGCTGCGCGAGAATATTACACACTATAAGAAGTGTCGTAACTCAATCATTCAGTGTCGGTCTTTACGCCGTTAAATAGGGCACTTAGCAACCTCTGAGCCTTAAAGTCGGGTGCTGTAGAAGCACTGTATCAAAGCTTAGATGAGAGGCAGCCGTACATAGTTGGTTAACAATTATAACGATCAAATTATAAAAAACGATCATTGCGATGAAATTTCTTTAGTCGAAAGGTCGTATAAAAAGAACTTAAGAACTATGGCGTGGTGCTTTAACCCTGATAAACACTGCGTCACTCTGCATTGAGCTTTGTGTTGTGCAAGTACGCGCAGCTTGGTTAAACTTCGGTACACTGTGCTGTATTCAAGGAGTTTACATTATGTCGCGTTATATTTTAATGGGTGCTGCGGTTATTTTGACTGGGGTTCTGGCAGGTTGTGGCTTGAGTCCACAAAATTTAAAGCCAGAACCTCGCTTTAACGGTCAGGTGGCGCAGGTTGGACAAGGGCAGCAGGTCAATGTTGAAGTGCGTGATGCGCGTAAATCGCCAGCCATAGGTACCCGTGGCGGTGTGTATGCACAAAGCAGCATGATTAGTGTGGATAGCGCTGCGTTTTTACCACGTTTGCAGGCGGAAACCGATGCGGCGGTGCGGATGATGGGTTTTACTCCAGTGACCAAAAATACCGAGGCTGCGCAATTGCGTCTGACTCTGACGGAGTTACGTTATACGGCAGTGGAGAAAAACCCAGTGTCTAAAGAGGCGCAATTATCAGCGGCGTACACCTTAGAAGCAAAAAATGGCAGCCGTCGTTACAATGGTCGTTATGCAGCCACTTTAACTCAAGGGTATGCCTCGGCACCCAATGAGCAAAAAAACACCCAGTGGGTCAGTGAAGTGCTCAGTGAAGCTTTAAAGCGTGCGTTTAGTGATCCAGCCGTTGGCCGTTTGCTTGCTGATTAAGTTTACCAGCTGACTTTTATCGCTGTACGAGTCCCTCACTTTTATCTGCAGGGACTCGTATGTGAATCTAGCAGGGGGAGTGTTTTGACGAATAATTTGCCGCCGGCTATTTTTTTGATGGGCCCAACAGCATCAGGTAAAACAGATTTAGCCTTGCAGCTGGTGCGTGAGCTGCCTTGTGAAATTATCAGTGTTGATTCTGCGTTGATTTATCAAGGTATGGATATTGGTAGCGCCAAGCCCAGCGCGGAGATTTTGCAGGCTTATCCGCATCATTTGGTGAATATTCTCGACCCTGTGCACAGCTACTCTGCTGCGCAGTTTCGCGAGGATGCGCTGGCCGCCATGGCGGATATCACTGCGCGTGGACGTATTCCTTTGTTGGTGGGCGGCACCATGCTGTACTACAAAGCATTGATTGAAGGCTTGGCCGCGATGCCTGCGGCTGATGCGCAAGTGCGTGCGCAACTTGAGTTGCAAGCGGCCACCGAAGGTTGGGCTGCATTGCATGCCCAATTGCACAATGTAGATCCGGTTTCGGCGGCGCGTATTCATCCCAATGATCCGCAGCGAATTTTACGTGCTTTAGAAGTGTGGCAGGTCAGCGGGCAAAGCATGACGCAGTTGCGCGCACATCAGGCGTTACAAAAACAAGCATCCAATGGCGGTCATTTGCCGTACAATGTGGCTACATTTGCTATTGCACCTCAGCAGCGCAGTGTTTTGCATGAGCGCATCGCTCAGCGTTTTCATTTGATGCTGGAACAAGGGTTTCTCGATGAGGTCAAAACGCTGTGGCAGCGTGGCGACTTACATGCCGATTTACCCTCCATACGTGCAGTAGGTTATCGTCAGGCGTGGATGTATTTGCAAGGCGACTACACATACGATGACATGATTGAGCGCGGCATTATTGCAACACGCCAACTGGCTAAACGGCAGTTTACTTGGTTGCGCAGTTGGGATGATGTGCAGTGGCTGGATAGCTTGTCCTGTGACATTTTGCCGCAGGCCTTGAAAAGACTGGAACAGCTCACCATATTGAGCTAACAAGATTTGCAGTTTTATTTGTCAGTGCTTGCGTGCCGGCAAATTTTTATTTTATTGAATGGAGTACACCACATGTCAAAAGGGCACACGCTACAAGACCCTTACTTAAACCTCTTGCGTAAAGAACGCGTACCAGTATCCATTTATCTGGTGAATGGCATTAAGTTACAAGGACAAATTGAGTCATTTGATCAGTTTGTTATCTTGCTGAAAAACACTGTCAGCCAAATGGTTTACAAACACGCTATTTCCACAGTTGTCCCCGGTCGCCCAGTGCGCTTGCCGAACGAAGATGACGCCAATGATGATGTAGGTACCGATTAGTTGGAGAACATTTTGATCGCTGAACACTCAGGTGAACGTGCCATTCTTGTGCATTTAGACGGGCATGCACTTGATGTACGAGAAGATCCTTATGAGTTTCAAGAGCTTGCAGTGTCAGCCGGCGCTGTCATTGCAAGTTTCGTTAATGTATCGCGTCATCAGCCAACGGCTCGTTTCTTAATTGGCTCAGGCAAAGTTGACGAATTACGTCAATTGGTGCTCGCTGAGCAGGCCGATCTAGTGATTTTCAATCACACACTGACACCCAGCCAAGAGCGCAATTTAGAGCGCGCACTTGAATGCCGTGTTTTGGATCGTGTCGGTTTGATTTTGGATATCTTTGCTCAACGTGCGCAAACCTATGAAGGTAAGTTGCAAGTTGAGTTAGCACAGCTCGATCACCTTGGCAGTCGTTTAGTCGGTAGCCGCAGTGATTTGAGTGGGCAGTTGGGTGGTATTGGTTTGCGTGGGCCAGGTGAAACTCAGCTAGAAACCGATCGCCGTCTATTGCGTGTACGCGTCAAGCAAATTAAAAACCGTTTGGCTAAAGTGCGCAATCAGCGTCAACTTGCGCGCCGCAGTCGTGAACGTGCAGAAATACCCGGTATTTCCTTGGTCGGTTATACCAATACTGGCAAATCAACGCTGTTTAACCTGCTTACGCAATCTGAAGTTTTTGCCGCGGACCAGTTATTTGCAACCCTAGATCCTACTGTGCGACGTATTGAAGTGCCGGATTTAGGTGCAGCAACCTTAGCGGATACCGTTGGTTTTATTCGCCATTTGCCGCATAAGTTGGTGGAAGCCTTTCGCGCTACATTAGAAGAGTCGGCCAGTGCTGATTTACTGTTGCATGTGATTGATGCGCAGTCGCCAGAGCGCGATGAGCAAATCAAGCAAGTGCATACCGTACTGCATGAAATTGACGCTGATGATGTGTTGATGCTTGAGGTCTACAACAAAATTGATTTGCTCGATAATGTCGATCCGCATATCCAACGTGACGCCGATGGTAAGCCTGTACGGGTTTGGTTGTCTGCGCAGCGTGAGCAAGGCATCGCATTGTTGCAGCAAGCTATTGCGCAGTTATTGGAAGACGAAATATATGTTGCTACAGTGCGTCTCACTCAAGAACACAGCCGCTTGCGTGGCAAGTTGTTTGACTTAAACGCCGTACAACATGAAGCGCATACGCCAGAGGGCGAGAGCGTATTAACATTGCGTGTAACCAAAATTGAACTGGATAAATTACTGAGTCGTGAAGGGATCAGCGCGGATGATTTTTTTGCACAGTATACTCACCGCTAATGGCGTTAAAGAAGTCAGCTTGTGCTGACTTTTGGCGTTTATTAAATATAATATAGTGCGCTTTTAATGTGCATTTTGCCTTTCTAATAGATGGAGAACACTATGGCCTGGAATGAGCCGGGTGGTAACTCAAACAATCAGGATCCTTGGGGTGACCGCAATAAGCGCGGTGGCCAGAAGCAAGGGCCACCTGATCTTGATGAAGCCCTCCGTAAACTGCAGGACAACGTAAAAAGCCTTTTTGGCGGACCTAAAAAACCGGGCTCTAAAAGCTCAGGCGGTGGTTTTGGTCTGGTCGCTGTTGTTTTAGCTGCTTTAGCGGCAATGTGGTTATACACCGCAGTGTATTCGCTGGATGAGCAAGAACAGGCTGTGATTTTGCGTCTAGGTAAGTACCACGAAACAGTCGGACCGGGTTTGAATATCTACTTCCCACCGATGGATCGTAAGTACGAGCAAAACGTCACGCGTGAGCGTGCTTACACACGTCAAGGACCGATGCTGACTGAAGATGAGAACATCATCGAAGTACCGTTAACGGTGCAGTATAAAATCAGCAACTTGCAAGACTACGTTTTGAACGTCGATGCACCTGAGTTGAGCTTACAGCAAGCCACTGAAAGTGCGTTGCGTCACGTTGTTGGTTCAACCTCGATGGATCAGGTGTTAACCGCAGGTCGTGAAAATCTAGCCGTAGAAGTTAAAGAGCGTTTACAGCGTTTTATTGACACCTACCGCACTGGTATTACAGTCACGCAAGTCAACGTACAAAACGCACAAGCGCCACGCGAAGTGCAAGAGTCCTTTGATGACGTGATTCGTGCCCGTGAAGACGAGCAGCGTGAAAAGAACCAGGCAGAAACCTATGCTAACGGTGTGATTCCAGAAGCGCGTGGTCAAGCCCAGCGTTTGCGTGAAGAAGCCAACGGTTACCGTGATGAGAAAATTTCACGCGCCGAGGGTGAGGCAGATCGCTTTACTAAGTTGGTGGCTGAATACCGCAAAGCGCCTGAAGTGACACGTCAGCGTTTGTATATTGAAACCATGCAAGAAGTGCTCAGCAACACCAGCAAAGTTTTATTAAGCGGCGACCAAGGTCAAAACAGCATGCTGTATTTGCCGCTGGATAAAATGTTGGAAGGGCGCAACACGACACCACGAAAAACGACCAGCACTACAGGCAGCAACAGCAGCCCAGTGGATACGACGGTTCGTATCAGCAATGAGCCGCTGACTCGTGATTTACGTGCCAGAGGTAGCCGTTAATGAGTAATAAATCGACAGTTGTTTTGGTTGTAGGCGCCGTACTCGCTTTAGTGGCTTGGAACAGTTTTTATATTGTTCAGCAAACAGAGCGTGCGGTATTACTGCAGTTTGGAAAGGTAGAGCAAACCAACGTACAACCGGGTTTGCATGTCAAAATACCTTACGTCAATCAGGTACGTATCTTTGATGCGCGCTTGCTGACTCTTGATGCACCGACTCAGCGTTTTTTAACGCTCGAAAAGAAAGCCGTGATGGTGGATGCTTTTGCTAAATGGCGTGTGGCCGATGCAGATCAGTACTACACCGCTACCTCAGGTATCAAGCAGGTAGCTGATGAGCGTTTAGTACGTCGACTTGAATCAGGTTTACGTGATCAGTTTGGTAAGCGCACTTTGCATGAAGTGGTCAGTGGCCAACGTGATGAGTTAATGGCTGATATCACCGCTTCTTTAAACCGCATGGCGCGTAAAGAGTTGGGTATTGAAGTGATTGACGTGCGCGTTAAATCCATTGATTTACCTAAAGAAGTGAACCTCAGCGTGTTTGAGCGTATGAGTTCTGAGCGTGCGCGTGAAGCGCGTGAGCACCGTGCTAAAGGTCAAGAGTTGGCTGAAGGTATTCGTGCTGATGCGGATCGTCAACGCCGAGTATTGTTGGCTGAAGCGTACCGCGAAGCTGAGGAAATCCGAGGTGATGGTGATGCTGTTGCAGCAGCGATTTACGCTAAAGCCTATGGTCTGGATGCTGAGTTCTATGATTTTCACCGTAGCTTGATGGCATACCGCGAAAGCTTTGCCGATAAGAGCGATATCATGGTGTTGTCACCGGATAACGACTTTTTCAAGTATATGGAAAATTCTAAGCCATAAGTTGATATAAACCCTGTGCGTGAGCCTGCATGCAGCGCACAGGGCCTTGGTTAACGCCTAGGATCACGCATGGCTATGCAAAAGCTAGGGGCATGCACAGAATAATCTGTGGTATCATGCGGCAGCCGGGAAACTCCCGGCTTTTTTGCGCCTGTGGCCATGTAAAATGCCCAACAGGCAAGTGTATTCACAATGAGGAAGGCGCAATGGCAACGGTAGACCGCTGGCTGCTGCCAGATGGCATCGAAGAAGTACTGCCGCCGCAAGCGGCGCAGATTGAAGCATCCCGTCGAGATGTACTGGATATGTTTGAAGCATGGGGCTACGAGTTTGTAGTCACGCCGCATATCGAGTTCCTTGAGTCATTATTGACTGGCGCGGGCCAAAAGCTTGATCTACGTACCTTTAAAGTAACCGACCCGCAATCTGGTCATCTGATGGGCTTTCGCGCGGATATTACTCCGCAAGTGGCTCGTATGGATGCCCACAGTCTGCGTCGCGAAGGTCCTTCACGTCTGTGTTATGCCGGCAGTGTTGTCCATGCGCGTCCACGTTCTTTATCACGTTCACGCAGCCCCATCCAATTGGGTGCTGAGTTGTACGGTGATGCCAGTCCTGCTGCTGATATTGAAATTATCAGCTTAATGCTGGCCACCCTTGAGCAAGCGCAAATTGCGGATATTCACATGGATTTAGGCCATGTGGGTGTGTACCGCGGCTTAGTTCAGGCAGCGCAATTATCCACTGATCTGGAAGCGCAAATTTTTGATGCGTTGCAACGCAAAGCCATTGATGAAGTGACTGCTCTAACTGCGCAGTTGCCGAGCGATTTAGCGAGCATGCTCAATGAGCTGTGCCACTTATGTGGTGGTCGTGAAGTGTTGGATCAGGCTAAAACAGTATTAGCCGCAGCGCCCAGCAGTGTCTTGGCTGCGCTGGATCAATTGATCG